>CAIXSK010000078.1 GCA_903922075.1 uncultured beta proteobacterium
CGATGCCGATGCGGGTCAGGAACATCTTCATCTGCTCCGGCGTCGTGTTCTGCGCCTCGTCGAGGATGATGAAGGCGTGGTTCAGCGTGCGGCCGCGCATGAAGGCGAGCGGAGCGATCTCGATGGCGCGCTTTTCGTAGAGCTTGGCGACGCGGTCGGCGCCCATCAGGTCGTACAGCGCGTCGTAGAGCGGACGCAGATAGGGGTCGATCTTCTGGGTCAGGTCGCCGGGCAGGAAGCCGAGCCGTTCGCCGGCTTCGACCGCCGGCCGGGTCAGGATGATGCGCTCGACCAGGTCGCGCTCGAAGGCATCGACCGCCGAGGCAACGGCCAGATAGGTCTTGCCGGTGCCAGCCGGGCCGATGCCGAAGGTGATGTCGTGCTCCTGGATCGCCTTCAGATAAGCCACCTGGCGTGGCGTGCGGCCATGCAGCTGGGTGTTGCGGGTGATCAGCTGCGGGCCGTCGACCGGGCCTTCGGCGCGTTGCGCCACGCGGCGGACCGGCGCGTTGGTCAGTTCGATCAGGCCGAGCTGGATTTCATCGACCGTCAGCGTGGCGCGCGCCATGCCGTAGAAATAGCGGAGTGCATCGGCGGTCAGGCGTGCTTTCTCGCCGACAATCGAGAAGCGCTCGTTGCGGCGGCGAATGACCACGTCGAAGCCGGTTTCTATCTGCCGGATGTTCTCGTCAAGCGGCCCGCACAGGTTGGCCAGCTGCGCGTTGTCGACCGGCGTCAGGGCCAGTTCGACCGGCTTCTGCTTGGGCGCCGGCCTAGTCTTCGCGGATGACAATTTCGCCCCTCAGGCTGTGCGGCAGCGCGGACGTGATGCGGACATCGACGAAGGTGTTGATCAGGCGGGCGTTGCCGGCAAAGTTGACGATGCGGTTGTTGTCGGTTCGCCCGGCCAGTTCCTGGGCGTCCTTCTTGGACGTTCCTTCGACCAGCACCCGCTGCACGCTGCCGACCATGGACTGGCTGATCACCTGCGCCTGCTCGTCGATCCGCTTTTGCAGGCGGCTCAGGCGGGCCGACTTGACGTCGGCCGGGGTCGAGTCTTCGAGTTCCAGCGCCGGGGTGCCCGGGCGCGGGCTGTAGATGAACGAGAAGGAGCTGTCGAAGCCGACGTCCTCGATCAGCTTCATGGTCTTTTCGAAATCCTCGTCGGTCTCGCCGGGGAAGCCGACGATGAAGTCGGTCGACAGCGAAATGTCCGGCCGTGCCGCGCGCAGCTTGCGGACGATCGACTTGTATTCGAGCGTCGTGTAGCCACGCTTCATTGCTGCCAGCACGCGATCCGAGCCGGCCTGGACTGGCAGGTGCAGATGCGAGACCAGTTTCGGCTGGGTGGCGT
This sequence comes from uncultured beta proteobacterium, assembly GCA_903922075.1. Taxonomy (GTDB): domain Bacteria; phylum Pseudomonadota; class Gammaproteobacteria; order Burkholderiales; family Rhodocyclaceae; genus Azonexus. The sequence goes on from CAIXSK010000078.1 coordinate 1,355, forward strand.
AGGTGTCGATCAGGCGCTGCGACATTTCGCGCGGATGCGAGGTCGTGTAGCGGATGCGCTCGATGCCCGGCACTTCGGCGATGTATTCGATCAGCAGCGCGAGATCGGCTTTTTCCTCGGTGCCTTCCATGTCGCCACGGTAGGCGTTCACGTTCTGGCCGAGCAGGGTGACTTCGCCGACGCCGTTGGCGGCCAGGTCGGCGACTTCGGTCAGGACGTCGGTGAATGGACGGGAAACCTCGCCGCCACGGGTGTAGGGCACGATGCAGAAAGTGCAGAACTTGGAGCAGCCTTCCATGATCGAGACAAAAGCCGAGGCCCCCTTCACTTCGGAAGGCGGCATCGAATCGAATTTCTCGATTTCCGGGAAGGAGACGTCGACGGCGGCCTTGCCGTTCGCTTTGCGGTCAGCGATCAGTTGCGGCAGGCGGTGCAGCGTCTGTGGGCCGAACACCACGTCAACGTACGGCGCGCGGGCGATGATCGCTTCGCCCTCCTGGCTCGCCACGCAGCCGCCGACGCCAATCACCAGGTTTGGATTCAGTTGCTTCAGGTGGCGGACGCGGCCGAGGTCGTGGAAGACCTTCTCCTGCGCTTTCTCGCGCACCGAACAGGTGTTGAACAGGATGATGTCGGCTTCTTCCGGGTTGTCGGTCTTGACGACGCCTTCGGAGGCATTGAGTACGTCGGCCATCTTGTCCGAATCGTACTCATTCATCTGGCACCCGAAAGTGCGGATGAACAGTTTTTTTGGCATGGAATTACTTTAAAAATCAGTGGTGCCGCTTCGGCAAGCGGGCGGCAGAAAAGTTGCGCATTATAACCGAGCGCAATTTCGGTTGACCGGTCAAACGCC
>CAIXSK010000079.1 GCA_903922075.1 uncultured beta proteobacterium
CTGGAGAGCCCCGGGGCGAGGGTGGCGATGACGGTGGCGGCAGCCATGGCGATCAGTTTTTTATTCACGATGTGTCCTTTTGAAGAATGAGCCGGTCCCTTGCCGCGCTTTTGCAGCGGCAATCGGGCGGGTACAGGGGGGGCGTCAGGCCGGCGGCTGGGCCGGCCCGGGGCGGTGGTCTATGCGCTCAGGTGCAGCGGCGGGCGCTCAGTATTCCCAGAAAATGCGCTGCAGTTCCTTGCTGTCCTGGGTCTTGGTCATGGCCACGGCAGCCAGGATGCGGGCCTTCTGCGGGTTCAGATCGTGGGCGACCAGCCAGTCATATTTGTCGTCCGGCTGTTCGGCGTTGCGCAGCACGAAGCCGCCGGCATTGACGTGCGAGGAACGGATGATCTGCACGCCCTGGCCGCGCAGGTCGCGCAGGGCCGGGACGACGTTGGCGGCGACCGAACCGTTGCCGGTGCCAGCGTGGATGATGGCCTTGGCGCCCTTGGCGGCCAGCGCGCGATAGGCGGTGTCGCCGACGTTGCCGTGGCCGTAGGCGATTTCGACGGCGGGCAGGGTGTCGATCTTCTCGATGTCGAATTCCGAATCGACGGTATGGCGCTTGGCCGGCAGGCGGAACCAGTAGTTCTTGCCCTCGACGACCATGCCGAGCGGCCCCCATGGGCTCTTGAAGGCTTCGGTCTTGATGTTGACCATCTTGGACACGTCGCGGCCGCTGTTCAGCTCGTCGTTCATCGTGACCAGCACGCCCTTGCCGCGCGCATCGGCGCTGGCGGCGACGCTGACCGCATTGGCCAGGTTGAGCATGCCATCGGCCGACATCGCCGTGCCGGGGCGCATCGAGCCGACGACGACGATGGGCTTGGCGGTATGGACGACCAGGTTCAGGAAGTAGGCGGTTTCTTCCAGCGTGTCGGTGCCGTGGGTGATCACGATGCCGTCGACGTCGGCCTGCTTGGCCAGCGCCGCGACGCGCTTGGCGAGCTTCAACAGGTGCTCGTTGGTGAAGCTTTCGGAAGCGATCTGGAAGACCTGCTCGCCGCGCACCTGGGCGACGTCGGCCAGGGTCGGGATGCCGGCGATCAGCTTGTCGACCGGCACCTTGGCGGCCTGGTAGGTGGCGCTCTTGGCAACGTCGGCGCCGGCCCCGGCGATGGTGCCGCCGGTGGCCAGGATGACGACATTCGGCTTGGCGGCAAAGGCAGGCAGGGCCGCGAGGAAGCCGGCGGCGACCAGCAGGCAGCGGGAAATGAAGCGGTTCATGGAGTCTCCTTGTATGTGCATCGTTAAAACCGGGAATCGGTTTCGCATTGTTTAATCAGCACGCGGCGTGCCAGATGCTTCGGTGATGCGATTTGTTTTTAAGTGATTGAATTTGCGCGAATAGTTATTTCGTGGCTATTTGTTTTTGACGGAAAGTCGAGGCTTTCGCCCGGCCGGCCATCGGATTTTCGATAGGCTGGCCCCGGCCTCAGAAGAGTTCGAGCAGCTGCTTGACGATCAGCACCGTGACGACGCCGAGGAAGGCCTGGCGGATGAAGCCGGCGCCGTGTTTCAGCGCGAGGTGGGTGCCGACCCAGGCGCCGGCTAGGTTGCAGGCCGCCATGGTCAGGCCGACGGCCCACAGGATGGGGCCGTGGCTGGCAAAGAAGCCGATCGCCGAGACGTTGGTGGCCAAATTGACGACCTTGGCGCTGGCCGAGGCGCGAATGAAATCGAGGCCAAAGACGCGGACGAAGCCGAAGATCAGGAAGCTGCCCGTACCCGGCCCGAAGAAACCGTCGTAGAAACCGATGACCAGCCCGAACAGCGCGCCGCGCCAGCGGTCGCCGGGGCGTGGCGCGTGCGTCTCGACGTGGCCGAGGTTTTTGCGCAGGAAGGTGTAGATGGCGACGGCCAGCATCATGACGACGACCAGCGGGCGCATCGCCTCGCGCGGAATCCAGGCGACCACGGCGGCGCCCAGCCAGGCGCCGAGCAGCGCGGCGGCGGTGGCCGGCAGCACCAGGCGCCACGGGATGCGCACGGCACGGGCGTAGCGCCATAGCGAGGCGCCGGTGCCGGCGATGCTCGATACCTTGTTGGTGCCGAACAGGGTCGGGATGCCAGTCTGAGGAAAGGCGGAGAGCAGCACCGGGATCTGGATCAGGCCGCCGCCGCCGACCACGGCATCGACCATGCCGGCAAAGAAGGCAGCGGGGGCGAGAATGAACCAGTCGATAGGCATGATGAACTCAAAAAAAGACCCGGTGCGGGGGAGCACCGGGTCGAACAGGAGGGTTCGGCATCAGGGGCGCCGAACCCTGGAGGGGTACTGTCTCAGGCGGCGACTGGCACGGCGTTGTCACCGGCGACCGGCAGCGTTTCGTCGATGTCGGCCAAGGATTCGTCGACCGGGTCGATGCCCTTTTCCCACTTGGCGACGACGGCGGTGGCGATGGCGTTGCCCAGCACGTTGGTCGCCGTGCGCCCCATGTCGAGGAAGTGGTCGATGCCGAGGATCAGCAGCAGGCCGGCCTCGGGCAGTCCGAACATCGGCAGCACGGCGGCAACGACGACCAGCGACGAACGCGGCACGCCGGCCACGCCCTTGCTGGAGATCATCAGCACCAGCAGCATGGTGATCTGCGTCGCCAGGCTCAGTTCGATGCCGTAGGCCTGGCCGATGAACAGCGCGGCAAAGGCGCAGTAGAGCATCGAGCCGTCGAGGTTGAAGGAGTAGCCGAGCGGCAGCACGAAGCCGGTGACCCGGTTGCGCACGCCGAACTTCTCGAGCTGTTCCATCAGCTTGGGGTAGGCCGATTCGCTGCTGGCGGTGGAGAAGCCCAGCAGCATGGGGCTGCGCACCAGCTTGATGAGGCGGAACACCTCGCGGCCGAGCACCAGGTAGCCGGCGCCGATCAGCACGATCCACAGGACCAGCAGGGCCAGGTAGAAGCTGGCCAGCAGCTTGCCGAAGACGGTCAGCATGCCGACACCCTGTACCGTCACCACCGCCGCCACGGCGCCGAAGACACCCAGCGGCGCA
>CAIXSK010000080.1 GCA_903922075.1 uncultured beta proteobacterium
CACACCGGCACCGGCGGCGGCAACCACTTCGTGCTCGGCGGCGCGACGCCGAACGACTCGCCCTTCCTCCGCCGGCCGGACCTGTTGAAGAGCCTGATCGCCTACTGGCACAACCACCCGAGCCTGTCCTACCTGTTCTCGGGCCTGTTCATCGGGCCGACCAGCCAGGCGCCGCGCGTCGACGAGGCGCGCAACGATTCGCTCTACGAGCTGGAAATTGCCTTCAAGCAGATTCCGCAGCCCGGCGGCTATGTGCCGCCCTGGCTGGTCGACCGTATCCTGCGTAACCTGCTGATCGACGTCACCGGCAACACGCACCGCTCCGAGTTCTGCATCGACAAGCTCTATTCGCCGGACGGCCCGACCGGCCGCCTCGGTCTGCTTGAACTGCGCGCCTTCGAAATGCCGCCGCACGCCCGCATGTCGCTGACCCAGCAACTGCTGCTGCGCGCCCTGATCGCCCGCTTCTGGGAAGAACCCTACGCGCCGGCCCGGCTGGCCCGCTGGGGCACCGAACTGCACGACCGCTTCATGCTGCCGCACTACGTCGAGCAGGATTTCCGCGATGTCATGGAAGAAATGCAGCAGGCCGGCTACCCGTTCAAGGCCGAATGGTTTGCCCCGCATTTCGAATTCCGCTTCCCGAAATACGGCGATTTCGCCGTCAAGGGCATCGAGTTCGAACTGCGCCACGCCCTCGAACCCTGGCACGTCATGGGCGAGGAGGGCAATGTCGGGACCACGGTGCGTTTCGTCGATTCGTCGGTCGAGCGCGTCCAGGTCCGCATCAAGGGCATGGCGCCCGACCGCTACGTGCTGACCTGCAACGGCGTCCCGGTGCCGCTGCAGAACACCGGCACCAACGGCGAATTCGTTGCCGGCGTCCGTTACCGCGCCTGGCAGCCGCCGTCCTGCCTGCATCCGAACATCGGCGTCCAGGCGCCGCTGGTTTTCGACATTGTCGACACCTGGATGCAGCGCTCGCTGGGCGGTTGCCAGTACCACGTCGCGCACCCGGGCGGCCGCAGTTTCGACACCTTCCCGGTCAATGCCTTCGAGGCTGAGAGCCGACGTCTGGCCCGCTTCTTCCGCTTCGGCCATACGCCGGGCAGGCTGCAGGTGAAGGCCCCGGAGCGCAGCGGCGAGCACCCGTTTACGCTAGACTTGCGGCGTTTTTAGGCAAAAAAACGCATCGACCGTAGCAACAGGCCAGAGACCCTCTGTTTCCGGCCTGTTTTGTCTTTTTTCCCGCTGAATGGCCCGCACACTCCTCGCAATCTACCCCCACAGCGCCCGCCGCTACGACGAAATGCTGTCGGCGGACGGCGCCGTGCGCCCGCACTGGCGGCAGTTCTTCATCCACCTCGATTCGGTGGCGCCGGACGAAATGCACAAGCGGCTCGATTTCGTCGACCGGCGCATCCAGGAAAACGGCGTCACCTACAACGTCTACGCCGACCCGAACGGCGCCGACCGGCCGTGGGCGCTCGACCCGCTGCCGCTGATCATCCCGCCCGACGAATGGGCTGAGGTGTCGGCCGCGGTCGCCCAGCGCGCCACGCTGCTCAATGCCATGCTGGCCGATCTCTACGGCGAGCAGAAATTGCTCGCCGAAGGCTTGCTGCCGCCCTCGCTGGTCTATGGCCAGCACGGCTACCTGTGGCCCTGCCAGGGCGTCAAACCGGCCGGCGGCATCTGGCTGCACAACTACGCCGTCGATCTGGCGCGTTCGCCGAACGGCCGCTGGTGGGTCATTGCCGACCGTACGCAGGCGCCCTCCGGGGCTGGTTACGCGCTGGAGAACCGGCTGGTCGTCTCGCGCGTCTTCCCGGAAATGTTCCGCGACCTGCATGTCCAGCATCTGGCTGATTTCTTCCGCGACCAGCTCGACGGCCTGACCGCGCTGGCGCCGGTGGACGGTGACGAACCGCCGCATGTCGTGCTGCTGACGCCGGGGCCGTACAACGAAACCTATTTCGAGCACGCCTACCTGGCCCGCTACCTCGGCTTCCCGCTGGTCGAGGGGCAGGACCTGACGGTGCGCGGCGACGCGGTCTATCTGAAAACCCTGCGTGGCCTCAAGCGCGTCCATGTCATCCTCCGCCGCCAGGACGACGGCTATTGCGACCCGCTCGAACTGCGCGGCGAATCGGCCCTTGGCATTCCCGGCCTGCTCAACGTGGCGCGGGCCGGCCGCGTCGTCATTGCCAACGCACTGGGCAGCGGCCTGCTCGCTTCCGGCGCCCTGATGGGCTTCCTGCCTGCCATCTGCCGGCACCTGCTCGGCGAAGAGCTGGCCATGCCTTCGGTGGCGACCTGGTGGTGCGGCGAAAAGCCGGCCCTCGATTTCGTCAAGGAAAACTTCGACGATCTGGTCATCAAGCCGGCCTATCCGACGCAGAACATGGACCCGGTCTTCGGTTACGAGCTGAAAGGCAAGGAGCGCGCCGAGCTGCTGGCCCGCATCGAGGCCCGGCCGCATGCCTATGTCGCGCAGGAGATGATCAACCTGTCGCAGGCGCCGACCTGGAGCCGGCAACATGAACGCCGGCTGCTCGCCCGCCCGGTCGGCCTGCGCGCCTACGCGGTGGTCAATGCCGACGGCGGCTACTCGGTGATGCCGGGCGGTCTGGCGCGGGTGGCGACCGGCGCCAGCACGCGCATCATCTCGATGCAGCGCGGCGGTGCCTCGAAGGATGCCTGGGTGCTGACCAACGGCCCGGTCAGCGAATTCACGCTGCTCAAGCCGTCGATCGGCGTTCGCGATCTGGTCCGCTCCGGCTCCAACCTGTCGTCGCGGGTGGTCGAGAACCTGTTCTGGCTCGGCCGCTATTCCGAGCGTTTCGACGACAGCGCCCGCATGTTGCGCGTCGCGCTGTCCCGCGTTGTCGAAGCCGGCGGCGAGAAGACGCCGGCCGTCGCCTCGGCGATGGAATTGGCCCTGCGCCTTGGCGTCCTGCCCAAGCCGGGCGAGGATACCGAGATCAAGGAGGGCAGCGAACATGCGCTGCTCGAAGCGATCTACGATCCGGCCCAGCCGGGCAGCCTGGCCGGCAACATCCGCAGCCTGATGTGGTCGGCCACCCATGTCCGCGAGCGCCTGTCGCTCGATCACTGGCATTCGCTGAACCGCCTGCAGCGCGACCAGCAGGCGGCGATGAAAAAACATCCGACGCTGACCGAGGCGATCGCCTTCCTCGACCGCGTGCTCGGTGTCTCGTCGTCGCTGACTGGCTTCGCGATGGACAACATGACGCGCGACGACGGCTGGCGCTTCCTGATCATCGGCCGGCGGCTCGAACGCCTGTCCTTCCTGGTGCAGACCGTCGCCCACTTCCTGTCCATGCCGGCCTCGCGCGGCCCCGGTTCGCTGGAGTGGCTGCTCGAACTGACCGACTCGATCATCACCTACCGTTCGCGCTACTCGCGCCTGCCGGAACTGCTGCCGGTCATCGACCTGCTGGTGTTCGACGACAGCAACCCGCACGGCGTCGTCTTCCAGGCCAGCGTGTTGGCCCGCTACCTGGAGCGCATGGCGCGCGAACTGGGCGCCGATTTCGAGGGCGATCTGGCCGGCGCGCTGGCGCGCCTGCGTGCCTTCAACCTGGAAAAACTGGAGCACCTGCAATTCAGCAACTGCCGGGAATGCGAACCCTGCGAGGCGCTGGCCGTTTTGCTGCGCGAACTGGACCAGGCCGCCGTTCAGCTTTCCGACTGGCTGGGCATGCGCTATTTCACCCACGTCGGCGATGTTAGCCGCCAAACGATGGCGCTCTAAATGGATTCCGTCCGCTATCACGTCCTGCACGAAACCCGCTACGACTACGGCAGCCCGGTGTCACTGTCGCAGCAGCAGTTGCATCTCTCGCCGCGCATTCTGGCCTGGCAGCAGGTCGAGGAACAATGCATCGCCATCGACCCGGCGCCGACCTGGCGCCGTGACGGACAGGATGCCTTCGGCAATCCGGTCACCTGGGTGGCCTTTCATGTGCCGCACGACAGTCTGGTCATCCGTTCGGTCATGACCATCGCCGTGGCGCCGCATCTGCCGGGCGATCTCGAAGACTCCCTGGCCTGGGAGGAGGTGCGCGACCGCCTGGCCTACGATGCCACCGATCCGCGCCCGGAAGATCTCGACGCCACCCGTTTCCTGTTCGAAAGTCCGCACGTCCGCATCAAGCACGAGCTGGCGGCTTACGCCGCCGACTGCTTCCCGCCCGGAACGCCGGTGCTGGTCGGTGCGCGGCGGCTGATGGCGAAGATTTTCGACGAGTTCGAGTTCGATCCGGAAGCGACCACAGTGTCGACGCCGGTGCTCGAAGTGCTGGAAAACAAGCGCGGCGTCTGCCAGGACTTCGCCCACCTGATGATCGCCTGCCTGCGCGCGCTTGGCCTGGCCGCCCGCTACGTCAGCGGCTACCTGCTGACCCGGCCGCCGCCGGGCAAACCGCGGCTGATCGGCGCCGACGCCTCGCACGCCTGGGTCTCGGTCTATGCGCCGGGCAACGGGCACGATTGGGTCGACTTCGATCCGACCAACAACCTGCTGCCCAATACCGAGCACATCACGCTGTCCTTCGGCCGCGATTTCTCCGATATTTCCCCGCTGCGCGGCATCATCCTTGGCGGTGGCGGCACCGAGCCCGAAGTCGCGGTGACGGTCTTTCCGCTCGACGAGGAAGAAATTCCCGACGCGCTGCGGGCCGCGCCGGCCGACAAGACGGACGGCGACTGACGGTGGCGCGCGTTGCCATCATCGGCGGCGGCCCGGCCGGCCTGATGGCGGCCGAGGCACTGGCTACGGCAAATGCTACGGTAAGCCCGAAAAAAAGCCCAAAAATCGAAATTTTCGACGCCATGCCCTCGCTCGGCCGCAAGTTTCTGATGGCCGGCAAGGGCGGCATGAACATTACGCACGCCGAGCCGCTGCCCGATTTTGTCAGGCGCTACGGCGCCCGATCGGCACGCATTGCGCCGCTGCTCGATACCTTCGGGCCGGCACAGCTGCGTGAATGGATCCACGGCCTCGGCATAGCCACCTTCGTCGGCACCTCCGGCCGGGTTTTTCCCACCGAGATGAAGGCGGCACCGCTGCTGCGCGCCTGGCTGCATCGCCTGCGCGGGCAGGGGGTGCATTTTCATGTCCGCCATCGCTGGCTGGGCTGGGCCGACGGCCGGTTGAGGTTTGCCACGCCGGACGGCGAGATCGAGGTCGAGGCCGATGCGGTGGTTCTCGCCCTTGGCGGCGGCAGCTGGGCGAAGCTCGGCTCCGATGGCGCATGGGTGCCGCTGCTGGCTGACCGCGGCATCCCGGTCGCTCCGCTGAGGCCGGCCAATTGCGGCTTCGACGTCGCCTGGAGTCGGTATTTCAGCGAACGCTACGCCGGCGAGCCGGTCAAGGCCGTCATCGCCTCGGTCGGAGCGCATCGCCAGCAGGGCGAATTCAACATCACAGCGAGCGGTATCGAAGGCGGCCTGGTCTATGCGATGTCGGCCCCGCTGCGCGATGCGCTGGAAGCCGACGGCCACGCCGCGCTGAGCCTCGACCTGGCCCCTGGCCGCAGCCTGGAAAGGCTGGCCGCCGATCTGTCGCGCCCGCGCGGCCATGATTCGCTGGCCAATCATCTGCGTCGGCGGGCCGGCATCGAAGGCGTCAAGGCCGCGCTGCTGCGCGAATTTTGCCCGCCTGAGACCTTGACCGTAGCAGCCGCGCTGGCCGCGGCGATCAAGGCCTTGCCGCTGCCTGTCGTCGCCACGCGGCCGCTCGACGAAGCAATCAGCACGGCCGGCGGCGTTGCTTTCGAGGGGCTGGACGACGCGCTGATGCTGAGCGCCAAGCCCGGCATCTTCTGCGCCGGCGAGATGCTCGACTGGGAGGCGCCGACCGGCGGCTACCTGCTCACCGCCTGCCTGGCCAGCGGCCGGGCGGCCGGGCTGGGCGTGCGACGCTGGCTGGACGGTCAAACCGGCAATCCATAGCCGACCTCCGTTCCGGTTGAGATTCCATGGTTGGAGTTAAGCCCAACCGATTTTTCGATTTTGGGCAAAATTTCCGGCCGACCGTAGCATTTGCCCCTCCACCTCATCTACCGCTCCCGCCCAGCGTCATGCCAGGCCTTGCGCACCGGGGACAGCAGATACTCCATTACCGTCCGGTCACCCAGCCAGACGGCAAATCTCTCTGGCTCCCGAATAGCAAATTGGTCGCTTGTTGTTCGAAGTTTTCGGGAAGCGCTTCCTCGATCCATACGCCGTTTCGATAAACGTACTTTGAGTAAGTCGCGCACCCAGAAGAAATATCTAGTAGAGAAAACACAACAGGCTGCCCGACATCAATATTCAGTATCAAAGGAGTTTCAGGCCATGTTTGAGAATCAATCTTTGTTGACCGCCACTCAATCATCTTTCCTGAACCTGCTGGGTGTTCAAATCGGATTCGATATTCCTTCGGCCGTGAACCGCTTCGATTGATTGCCCATTCGTCACCACCTCGCGCAGTTAGCATTTCTCTCTCGACAACAATGATTCGGTTATCGCTTAGCTGAACTTCTTCTTTCCAACTTGTGCCACCAGATCCGAATAATCCTGCCTCTGCGTTCATGCTGATCCCCAAGGTCAATATCAAGCCGATGGTGTTGAAGAGCTTCAAGAGTCTGTGTCTCTTGTTCATGCGGCACTCCTCTCAAGGCCAGCGATTTGATCGTTGGCGGCCGATCGGCAGAAAGGCTTGAACGCGGGTTTTCGTTTTTGGTCATTTTTTCCGGCCGACCGTAGCATTTCACCCATCCGGCCCGACAGCGCTTCGTCGCCGTCGAGATCAGTGAGACTGACCGTATCAATCAATTTCTTGAAGTCGCCGGTCAGCGTCGCGGTAGGCACTTCCGCCGCCTTGTCCTGCAGGGTGATGCCCAGCGTCCCGGCGCTCGGCCAGTCGGTGACCAGGATGCGGTTTTTGCTGTCTTCCTTGAGGATGACGAGGTTCTGGCCGCCGTTGAGTTTGACGAAAATTTGTCCCGAGGCGTCGTCCTTGTAGACGCTGTCAATGGTCTGCGTGGCGCTGCCGAGCGTTTGGCCGGCGACCTGGATCGTTCCGCTGCCGTCGCTGTCGGTAATGATGTCGAGGCCGTAGTCGCCGGTGAATACGTAGGTGTCGCTGCCGGTGCCGCCGAGCAGGATATCGTTGCCTTGACCGCCGTTGAGGGTGTCGTTGTCGGCGCCGCCGAGCAGCATGTCCATGCCGTCGTCGCCGTTGAGGGTGTCGACACCGGCCCCGCCGAGCAGGAGGTCGTGGCCTTCGCCACCGGCCAGGGTGTCGGCGCCGGCGTTGCCGACCAGCAGGTCGTCGGCGGTGCCGCCGGTCAGCGTATCCAAGCCGTTGCCGCCGAGCATGAAGGCGCCGCGGTTCTGGGTGTCGGTGGCGGTCATGCCGCCGGCGCCGGCTTGCACGTACCAGTCGCGCAGGGTGGGGAGCATGTATTTGATCTGGCCCAGTTCTTCAGCCAAAGAGGTCAGAGACATTTCCTTTTTCCGCTCAATCGTCGCTTCCATTCCCATCCTCCTCAAAATCCAAAATCCTGTTGGTTCGTTATCGGTTGCATGCTCGCTTCATCCGGCGGCCTAGTCGGCCGCCCGCGCTTGCCGGAGTTATGCCGGATGCCCAGACGTCCGCAGATCATTTCGGCGAAGCGCTCGCTGCCTATCGGCATGCCCAGCTGCAGGGCCTTGCGAATATCGTCGACGGCTTCGGCATCCAATTCCGGGCGAAAGAGCGCCCGGTAGGCGACTTGCCGTTCCTCGCCATCCCGTCCAAGGGCGCGGTAGAGTTCGTGCGGGCTCAGACGAACGTCTGTCTCTCCCAGCCCGTTGGCCCGATAGCTTGACCAGCGGTATTGCCCCGGATCGACCACCATGCCCGCCCGCACCGGGTTGAGTTCGATGTAACGCTGGCAAGCCAGCAGGTAGCTTTCGGCTTGCACGACGCTGGATTTGAAGCGCCCTTCCCACAGGCTGCCGGTACGCCGGTAGAAACGGTTGGCGTACTGCACGTAACGCCGCCCCAGCGATTGCATCAGTCGCGAGGGCGCACCGTCTTCCTTCGGGGTCAGCAGCAGATGAACATGATTGGTCATCAGTGCGTAAGCGTGAATGGCGCAGCCACAAGCGCGAGCCGACTCTTCCAGCCAATGGAGATAGCAGTAGTAATCTTCATCGGTGAAAAAACACGGCTCGCGGTTGATGCCGCGCTGAACGATGTGCAGCGGGTAGTCAGCGAGCAGAACACGGGGGCGGCGGGGCACGATTAGTGGCTCAGTTCAGAAAACCAAATGTCTCTGACCCCTTTGGTTGGTCGGCAGCCGGGTCCGGCATCACGACATACTGGGCAAGATAGGCGTAGGCATCGCCGCGGTCGGCGAGAATCTTCCATGCCTCGGACAGTTGGCCTTGTGCGGAAAGTGTCTTGACCGATTCGAGTTCCGCGGCGGTGATGTTCAGTGCAGTCATTTTCCCTGCTCCTTGGTCGTATTGATATGCTGCGGGGTCTTGTCGAATTCGATCAGCTTGGCTTCGATGGCACGCGCCATATCAAAGGCGTGGGGAAAGTAGCGCTCGGCAAAAACGACATGGACGCTTAGTTTGTCCCCATAAAAAAAACGGAGTCGGCATTCTGGATCCGTTGGAAACTTTTCGGCAGCTTTCACTTTGTAGCTATCGCACGAGATCTGATATCGAAACTGATCACCTTCGACATATGCAAATCGCCTCTCGTACTCTGTCTCGCAATAGACGATGTTTTCAACCGAGTGCATCTTCGAGCGCTGGAAATGACATCCCTTGGTTGTCTGTTCAATCCAGGGCGCCGTTTGCTTGATAAACGGTCTTCCCTCGTTGCTGCTGATCCGAATCTCGATCCGCGTTCCCCATCCCGGCACCTTGTACATTTTTTCGTTGCTCTCCGGACTCCACGGCTCGACCTTCGGCGCCACCGCATGAAGTGTGAAGCCATACACAAGCCCGTCGGTCGAGTTGCGCGAATACCCCTTCAGCCAGGTTCTTTCGGGAATCACGAAGACCAGGCCGTCGATGGGAATCGTGGCGATGCCATTTGCCTTGGTGACCGGATCGGGCAGGTTCTTTCCGCAGGCGCTTGAAGCGAGCAGTACGCTTCCTGCGACAAGGGCGATGAACGACGAAGCGATCTGGCGCCGCCCTTGCTTCGCCAATTCCCGAACGTCAAAGGGGCCGGAGACATTTGGTTTTTGGCCATTTTTTCCGGCCGACCGTAGCATTTCGGGTTTCATGCCCTGATTCATATCCCGCATCCTCATTTTTCCTCCTCCACAACTTCCATCTGCCGGGTTGTATTCATTCCAAGCTCAATCACTTCATCCACCGCCAGCCCCCGTGGAATCTGATGCGTAATGAACAGCATCGTCACCTTCCCTTTGAGCTTGTTGATCGTCCGTGCAAAATGTTCCGCCGTCTGCTGATCCAGATTGGAAACCGCCTCATCAAAGACCAGAATCTTCGGCCGCTTGAGCAGCGCCCGCGCAATGGCAATCCGCTGCCGTTGCCCGCCCGATAGTCCAGTCCCGCGCTCCCCAATTTCCGTCTGATACCCGTCATTGAGTGTCTCAATGACGTCATGAATCTCCGCCGCCTTGCAGGCCTGGATGACATCCTCGAAGCTGGCATGCGGATGCGCCATGACCAGGTTGTCATAGAGGGTGCCGGCGAAGAGCACGGTCTCCTGCGGCACGACGCCGAAGGTTTGGCGCAGTTCGTTGGCAGCGAGGTGGCGGATGTCCTTGCCGTCGAGGCTGATCTGGCCTTCGTTGGGTTGGTAGAAGCCGAGCAGCAGTTTGGCCAGCGTGCTCTTGCCGCAGCCGGAGGGGCCCATCAGCACGGTCAGGTGGCCAGGCTTCAGCGTCAGGCTGAGATTCCTGTACAGCCAGGGGTGATGTTCGGAGTAGCGGAAGGCGAGATGGCTCAGGTCGATTCTGCCTGGTCCTTGGTTCTCCCGAGTCGGCGTCAGGGTATGCGGTTCCTGCGGCATGTCGAGAATGTCGCCGAGGCGTTTGACGGCGATGTTGGCTTGCTGGAATTCCTGCCACAGGCCGACGAGTCGCAGCAGCGGTTGGCTCATTCTTCCGGCGAACATCTGGAAGGCGACGAGCATGCCGACCGTGAAGCCATCGTTCTGCATGACCAGCAAGGCACCGACGATCAGGATGGCCAGAGTCATGACCTGTTCGAGGCCGTTGGCAATGACGTTGTAGGTATTGCCGACCTGCTTGGTCGAGAAACCGGCGGCCAGGTATTGGGCGAGGAAATCGCCGTACTTCTTGTCGATGTCGGCTTCCATCTGCAGGGATTTGACGGTGGCCATGCCGGCGACGTATTCGGTCAGGAAGGACTGGTTTCTCGCCCCGAGCATGAATTGCTGATTGAGCTTGTCGCGAAAGACCGGGGCGACCAGGAAGCTGATCAAGGCAATGGTGCCGAGCAGGCCGACAGCGATCAATGAGAGTTGCCAGCTATAGGCAAACATCACGGCCAGGAAGATGAGCAGGAAGGGGAAATCGAGGACCAGCGTGACGGCGGCGCCGGAGACGAATTCGCGGATGGTCTCGACGCCGTGCAGGCGGGCGACCAGGGTGCCGGTGGGGCGGTGTTCGAAGTACGGCAGGGGCAATCGGAGCAGGTGCCGGAAGACCTGGCTGCCGAGGACGGCATCGATCCGGTTGCCGGTGTGCAGCACGAGATATTGGCGCAGCCAGCTCATGCCGCTGGTGAAGAGCATGAACATGACCAGGGCGACACCAAGGACGATCAGGGTGCTATGGGTCTGGTGGACGACGACTTTGTCGATTATGACCTGAGTAAAGAGCGGGGTGGCCAGACCGACGAGCTGGATGGCCAGGCTGGCGAGCAGGACGTCACGCCAGATGGTTTTGTGTTTGAGCAGTTCGGGGATGAACCAGTTGAAGCCGAATTCCTTTTTCTCGACTTCAAAGCCGGGGATCTCGCCATCCTTGTTGGTGCCGCTGGCTTCGCGTGAGGCGAGGATCAGTTCGGGTTCGAACTGGGTGGCGGCTTCGTCGACGGTGATCGTTTCCGGGGTTTGGGAACCGGCGCGGAAGTAAAGGAGCTTGTGGCCGTCGGTCTTGAGGATGAGGACCGGGATGGTCGGGACGGCTTCCTCGGAAGCTGTCTCCGGTACGGCACGCAGGAAGGCGATGGCCGGCAGGGGCAGTTTTTGCCAGTTGGCCGGATGTTTGCTGTGGCCGGTCTTGAAGCCGAGGGCGCGGGCGGCTTCGTGAAAGGTGGCGAGGCTATGCGGCGGGGGAAAGTCCTGCTCGACCAGCTTGGGATCGAAGGGAATGCGATAAAGGCCGCACAGGCTGCCGAGCAGCCATACCACCTCCTGATACTCCAGTCCTCCCTCTGAAGCTTGCATGATCCAACTTGTTTTTATGAATATTGGGCATTCTGGTTGGCGCGCCATGCCATGTCAATATCGCCAAAGGCATAGGGTCGCGCTAAAAGAGAAGAGGCTGCGCAGTGGCTGACCCGGCAAGCCATCTCCCATTTGCTCCGCGAACGGAGGTCGGGTCAACGCTTGCCGGTTGTCTAGAACGGCAGTTCCGGCGTCATCTGTTCGCGCAGCGTGCGGCGGGCGAAGAGCAGATCTTCCCAGGCCTTCGCCTTGTCCGGCAGGTTGCGCAGCAGGTAGGCCGGGTGATAGGTCACCACCACGGGGATTCCCGCGTATTCGAAGCGCTGGCCGCGCAGCGAGGCGAGCGACTTGTCGTCGTGCAGCACCGCATGCACCGCCGCCTTGCCGAGCAGGACGATGATCTTCGGCTTGAGCAGCGCGATCTGGCGTTCGAGATAAGGCCGGCAGGCCGCCATCTCCGCTGCTTCCGGCGTACGGTTGCCGGGCGGCCGGCATTTCACCGCATTGGCGATGTAGGCCCGGTTGCCGCGGGCGATATCGAGCGAGGCCAGCATGGCGTCGAGCAGTTTGCCGGCCTGACCGACGAAGGGTTCGCCCCTGGCGTCCTCCTCGGCCCCAGGCCCTTCGCCGATGAACAGCCAGTCCGGGTTGAGGTCACCGACGCCGAGCACGGCCTGCTTGCGTTGCTCGCACAGCGGACAAGCCCGGCATTCGGCGACGCGTCGAGCCAGTTCCGGCCAGTCCAGCGCATCGACCGGCCCGGTTGATTGGCGCGGGATGATCGCTGCCGGCGCGGAAACCGGGGCTCGCTCAACGGCAGGCGTAGCCGCCTCGACCGCCACTGGAAACTCGGGGCGAGATTCGGGTGTGGAGACCTCCGGCACCGCATCGCGCAACACCCAGAGCGGGGTGATGCCCATCTCGACCAGCATTTGTTCGCGGCTCAGGCTCATGTTGGTGTAGTGCTGCACACTATTCGGCACATAAAACTGCGCCTTTGCCCCCGTGGCGGCGTTGCAAATCCTCGCGATACCACTGGTTATCGCTGCGGTTTGTGCCTTGCCACAAGGGCAAATGCATCAGTTTTATCGTGTGCCTCATAGCATGCAACACTACACCAGTTCCTTGTCAAAAATCAGCGCATCCTCGCGCCCGACCACGGCCGGATAATAGCTCTTGCGCGTGCCGATCTGCTTGAATCCGAAATGGCGATACAGCTCGACCGCCCGCTCGTTCGACGGCCGGACTTCGAGAAACAGCTTGTGCGCCCCGCCCAGCCGCGCGCACTCCATGGCGTGGCGGAGCAACCGGGCGCCGTAGCCCTGCCCTTGGTAACGCTTGCAGACGCCGATGGTCAGCAGGTGCGCCTCGTCGATCACCGACATGACCACCGAAAAGCCGATCAGCTCGCCGCCCAGACGCAACACCCAGACGCTGTAGCCGGCCGTCAGAGAATCCTCGAAATTGCCGCGCGACCACGGGAAAACCTGCAGACTGGCCTCCAGCGCGGCGACCTTATCGAGATCGCGCTCATTCATCGGAAAAAATTCGGCGGCGATTTCCGGCATTTTCACGCCCGGCCGCCCTCGCTGAGCCGCTCGGCCACCGTCTTGGCCACCTTGTCGCGGATGTAGAGCGGCGCTGCCAGCGCGGCATCGATGCCCTCGCCGCGCAAGGCGCGGGGTGCGGCCAGCGCCGCCACGGCAGCCGCCGTCGGCAGGAGGTCGGCGCGGACCGGGATGGACGCGGCATTCAGCCGTTCAAGCAAGGCCGGGTAGGCCGCAATGCCGTTGCCGCAGGCCAGCCAACCGGACGCTTCGGGCAAGGCAACGGCCTCCGGCGCCGAGACGCGAATCTCGCCCTGCAACACGTAGGCATCGCCGACACGCACATAGGCGCCGGAATAGACCTCGCCCATCCGTGCATCGAGCAAGGCCAGCACGCGGTCGGCGCCGCTCTGCGCGGCCAGGTTTTCCAGGCTGGTCACCGGCAGCAGCGGCACATCGGCGGCAACCGCCAGCCCCTGCGCCGCACCGCAGGCGACGCGCAGCCCAGTGAAGGCGCCGGGGCCGACCCCGAAGGCGACGCCATCGAGTTGCCCGACCGTCACGCCGGCCTCGGCAAGCAGTTCGCGAACCAGCGGCAACAAGGTTTCCGAATGCGGTTTTCCGGCCGGGCAAGTGCGTTCGGATACCGTTCCATCACGCCACAGGGCGCAGGAACCAAAGTCAGTGGAGGTCTCAAGGGCGAGGATCAGCATGGGCCGGCATTTTACCGGAGGCTGGTCAGCGCCGGGGGGTCAATCGCGACGCCAGCCGCGGCCACCGCCGCGCCCATCGCGCAGGTCGCGGCGATCTTCCCAGCCACGCTGCTCGCGCAGTTCGTCGCGCAGACGACGGCGGTCTTCCTGCGGCACGTCGCGCCAGCGCGGAGCGCCCTCCTCACGGCGCAGTTCGCGCTCCTGCTGCCAGTGTTCGCGCATCTGCTGGCGCATCTGACGGCGCTCCTCCGGCGGCAGATCGCGCCAATAGGCCTGCGCCCAGACGCCGCCCGCCGAGCCGAGCAGGCTCAGGAACAACAGGGCAATGGCAAGGCGACGTTTCATGGCGGCGGATCAGGACAGGATTCAGATGCGATCATTGTCCATCCGCCGGCCACAGACAAGCATCTCGAGATGTAAGAATATGTTTCCCGGCCAGCCTCCGCAAAAGCTTGTTACCATTTGCCGCGTTCCATTCACTGTCCGCCCTTATCCTTGCCAGCACGATCCTTGAAACCTCCGTTGACCGCTTGCCCATCCTTGATCAACCGAATGAATACTGATCTTTGTGCCTTCGAAAAGATTCACCCATTGGGTGGCAGCGCTACGCAGCCGCTGGCACGTCTGGCCGGGCGTCCGGCTTTGTCGCTCCTCCTTGCAGGCACGAGCCTGCTGCGTCGTCGCTTCGCGCCAGCCATCCCGTCCAGACGCCCCATCTGCCGCGTCCAACTGAGGTTTCAAGGATGAACGAACAACACTCCCACATCCTCGTCGTCGATGACGACGCCCGCCTCCGCGACCTGCTGGTCCGCTATCTCGGCGAACAGGGCTTCGAGGTCAAGGCGGCGGCCGACGGTCAGCAAATGGACAAGCTGCGCGCCCGCGAACACTACCACCTGATCGTGCTCGACCTGATGATGCCCGGCGAGGACGGCCTGAGCATCTGCCGCCGCCTGCGCGGCCAGGGTGACCAGACGCCGATCATCATGCTGACCGCCAAGGGCGATGAGGTGGACCGCATTGTCGGCCTCGAAATGGGCGCCGACGATTACCTGCCCAAACCCTTCAATCCGCGCGAACTGCTCGCCCGCATCCACGCCGTGCTGCGCCGCCAGGGCAGCAAGCCGCCGGGCGCCCCGGAAGACGACCAGGAAAAGATCCGCTTCGGCAACATCGAGGTCGATCTCGCCGCCCGCACGCTGACTCGCGGCAATGAGCTCCAGGCGCTGACCACCGGCGAATTCGCCGTCCTCAAGGTATTGCTCCAGCACCCGCGGGTACCGCTGTCGCGCGACAAGCTGATGACGCTGGCCCGCGGCCGCGAACAAGGGCCGTTCGACCGCGCCATCGACGTCCAGGTCTCCCGCCTGCGCAAGCTGATCGAAGCCGATCCCGCGCAGCCGCGCTACCTGCAGACGGTCTGGGGCTTCGGCTACGTCTTCGTACCGGACGGTACCAGCAAGGAATGATGCCCCGTACGCTGCTGGCGCGCACCTTCCTGCTGCTCGCCATGCTGGTGCTGCTGACCACGGCGGCCTGGCTCAGCCTGTTCCGCTACATCGATGCCGAGCCGCGGGCGCGGGAAACCGCCCAGCTGGCGGCTTCGGCGGTGAACCTGATCCGTGCCTCGCTGTTTGCTGCCGCTCCGGAAAAGCGCCTTGGCCTGTTCACCGAATTCTCGACCCGCGAAGGCATTCGCCTGTTGCCGGCCGAACCGGAGGACAAGGTCGAAGCAATGCCCGACGGCCGCTTCTTCCGTCTGCTGCAAGGCGAGCTGACCGCCCGTTTGGGCGAGCACACGCGGATCGCGGCCGGCGTAGACGGTATTCCCGGCTTCTGGGTCAGCTTCCGGCTGGACGATGCCGACGAGGAGGAATACTGGCTGATTCTCCCCCGCGAACGGGCCGCCCGCGATTTCGCCAGCCACTGGCTGGCCTGGGGCTTGCTGGCGGTTGTGCTGGCGATGGCCGTCGCCTGGCTGATCGCCTCGCGCATCAGCCGGCCGCTGAGGGCGATGGCCAGATCGGCCGAAACGGTCGGTCGCGGGCAGATACCGGAACCTTTGCCGGAAGGCGGTGCCGAGGAACTCAGCCGCTTGGCCAGCGCCTTCAATGCCATGGCCACCGACCTCCAGCGCCATGAAAAGGATCGTTCCGAAGTGCTGGCCGGCATCTCGCACGACCTGCGCACGCCGCTGACCCGCCTGCGTCTTGAAGCCGAGCTGAGCGTCGCCGACGAAGGCGCCCGCCAGGCGGTGGTCGCCGACATCGAGCAGATGGAGGCTGTGATCTCGCAGTTCATGGACTACGCCCGTGCCGAAACCGGCGAAACGCCCGTGGTCACCGACCTGGCCGCCCTGCTCTCCAGCATTGTCGAACGGCAGGCCTGCATCGGCCGCCCGATCGCCGCGCGGATCGAATCGATGCCGGAAATGCTGCTGCGTCCGAAGGCGATTACCCGCGCCGTCACCAACCTGATCGACAACGCCGCGAAATACGGCGGTGGCGAGATTTCGCTGTCAAATGCTACGGTCGGGGGGGAAATTCGGGTCGAAATCAGCGATCGCGGACCGGGCGTGCCGGCCTCGGAAATCGAGCGCCTGAAGCGCCCTTTTACCCGGCTTGAATCGGCCCGCACCAATGCCTCCGGCACCGGCCTCGGGCTGGCCATCGTCGCCCGCATCGCCCGTCTGCACGACGGTCATCTCGACCTGCTGCCCAATCCCGGCGGCGGGCTGCTCGCCCGCCTGTCGCTGCCGCTCAGGCGCTGAAAACCATACAGGCCTCGTCCATGCCGGCGAGCACCTGCGGCAGGACCCGGGTGATTTTTTCGTGGTCGGCGTCAAGCCGCTGCCAAGCGGTCTGATCGACCGCCATGACCAATTCGCCAGCGCTCTGTCCCAGGCCGAGGCCGTGGGCGATGGCATCGGCGACATGGATCAGGTCGGCCGGCGAATCGGCCGTCGCCGCAGCGGGCGAGTGATGCTCGGCCAGCGCCGCGCGCAAGGCCGGCGGAAAGCGCCAGGCATCGGCCAACAGGCCGCCGGCTTCGGCGTGATCCAGCCCGAGAACGTCGCGCTCAGCGACGACCAGCGGGCAATCGTGCCGGTCACGATAGGCCAGGGCCTGGCTGTATTGCGCGGCAAAGCAACTGGCCAGCACCAGTTTTCCGATGTCGTGCAGGATGCCGCCGGTGAAGGCGATCTCCGGATTGCGCCGGGTTTCCAGGGCCAAGGCCCGCGCCGCCAACCCTACACCGACGCCGTGGCGGATGTGGGCCTGTACCTCGAAACCGGGGCATTGCTCGGCGCGGAACACGCCACCGATCCCCATCGCGACGACCATGCTGCGCACCGCCCGGAAGCCAAGCACGACGAGCGCTTCGTTGATCGTAGACACCCTGGTCTGCAGGCCGTAGAAGGATGAATTGGCAACGCGCAGCAGGCGGGCGGCCAGCGCCTGATCGCAGGCGATCCGCCGGGTCAGGGCGGCGACGTCGACCTCATCGTTATCGAAGGAAGCCAACAGTTCGCTGACCACCGCCGGCAGGGCCGGCAATGTCTGCAGGCAGGCCAGAACCTGCTCGGGCCTGAGGGTATTCATGGCTTGGTCTCCGAACGGAAATCGACGATGCACTGGTAGAGCGTCCTTGTCGCCATGCCATTGCCCGCCGCACGGAAGAGATGATCGACTGCCGTCCGTACCCCGGCCAGCCTGGCTTCGCGCGCTGCCGGATCTTCACCGACCTCGCGCTCGACGCAGATGGCGGCGATTTCCCGTCGCCGCAGCGCCTGCATCAGGCTTTCCGTCAATTCGGCACCGGCCGGCACCAACACCTGCCCGGCCAGGTCGGTCACCGGTGCCGCCAGGCGCATGCCCGGCCTTGCATCGGCCAGCGTAACCATATCCTGCACGCTCATCCATTCTCCTCTTCGAGCAAGAATACCCGCCCGCCGCCAAGGCTGGACGCCCGCCAGCGGCAGCGGTATTGCACGCCATCCAGTTCGACCTGGGCTACCGCGTCGCCAGCGCCAAGCTCCGGCAAAACGGCGGCCAACGCGATCCCCGGCGCGAAGCCGCGGGCGGCAAAGCGCTCGCAGGCGGCGTCGTTGGCCAGCGCAATCAGCCCGGCGTCGTCAATGCCGATGACCGGCCACGGCACCCCGGCCAGCACGTCCTGAAGAACCCGGTAGCCGCCCTGCGCCTGATCCCGCAACATCTGGTTCTCCGTCGCCAACCGTCGGCGATCCTCGTCGATGCGCAGCATTTCCCGCTCGGCGACTTCGACTTCGTGCGACAGCCGGCTGTATTCGTCGGAGATGTAGCGCCGGCCCAGCGCCTCCTCGACAACCTGATAAAAAGTGTCGGCATCGGCAGGCGCATGGATCACTCGATGCACCAGGCCGGAAGCGCTCAAGGCGGCCACCGCCTTGCGATTCCACTGGCGGCTGTCGACGGCCAGTACCCGTTCGCATTTCGGTTGCGTCCGCATCGCCTGCTCGATTAATGCCGCGGCATCGAAATCCTTGCG
>CAIXSK010000081.1 GCA_903922075.1 uncultured beta proteobacterium
GAAGTCGACCGAGGAAGACAAGGCGCGCATCCGCGAGTTGATGGGCGACGACACCAAGATGATCGACGACGGCAGCCCGAAGGCCCTGCTCTCGATCTACCGCGAACTCCAGGCCGACATCCTGATCGCCGGCGGCCGCAATCTCTACACGGCGCTGAAAGCGCGCATTCCCTTCCTCGACATCAACCAGGAACGCGAATTCGGCTACGAAGGCTACGCCGGCATGGAAGAACTGGCCCGCCAACTCGCCCTGTCGATGAACAGCCCGGTCTGGGAAGCCGTGCGCAAGCCGGCGCCGTGGGCACGGCAGAAGGCTGCCGGGACGGTGCTCGCCGCCTGAGCGTCAAACCGCTTCGCGCACCCCGGCGGGGGGCGCGAATGCCGCCTGCCCGGCCACGCCCAATTTCATTTTTGGCCGTTTTTTCCGGCTTACCGTAGCATCAGGCCAGCAACTGGTGCTGCAGCAGATAAACCCCGGCCCCGGCAAAGTAGCCGACCAGCGCCAGGCCGCTGATCTTCTTCACATACCAGAAGAAGTGGATCTTCTCCAGGCCCATGGCCGCCACGCCAGCCGCCGAGCCGATGATCAGGATCGAGCCGCCGGTCCCGGCACAATAGGCCAGGAACTGCCACAGGAAATGATCGGCCGGGAACTCGGTCAGGCTATACATGCCCATCGAGGCGGCGACCAGCGGCACGTTGTCGACGATGGCGCTGACGATACCGATGATCAGCACGATGACGTCCTGGCGGCCCACCGTTTCGTTCAGCCAGCCGGCCAGCGAGGACAGGATGTGGGTGTGTTCCAGCGTTGCCACGGCGAGCAGGATGCCGACGAAGAAGACCAGCGAACTCATGTCGATTTTGCTCAGGGCGTGAACCAGCGTCAGGTGCTGCTTGAACTCGTCCTCCTTGTGGCGATGCACGATATCGCCGACCAGCCACAGGATGCCCAGCCCGAACAGAATGCCCATAAAGGGCGGCAGATGGGTGATCGTCTTGAAGGCCGGCACGGCAACCAGGATGCCGATGCCGAGGAAGAACATCAGGTTGCGCTCGAACTCGGTGGTCTTGATGCCATGCTCGCCCGCCGTGCTGACCGGCGATTCGACTTGCTGACCGCGCAGCACGTAAGCGGTGATGGCGAGCGGAATGACCATGCTGACCAGCGCCGGCAGGATCACCGACTTGATGATGGCCAAGGCCGTGATCTGGCCGCCGATCCACAGCATCGTCGTCGTCACGTCGCCGATCGGCGACCAGGCGCCGCCCGAGTTGGCGGCGATGACGATGATCCCGGCAAAGAACAGGCGATCTTCATGCTTGGCCAGCAGCTTGCGCATCAGCGAAATCATCACGATGGTCGTCGTCAGGTTGTCGAGCGCCGCGCTGAGGAAGAAGGTCACGAAGCCGACCAGCCACATCAGCGTCGACAGCTTGGTCGTCCGGATGCGCTGGGTGATCACCTCGAAGCCGTTGTGCGCATCGACGACCTCGACGATGGCCATCGCCCCCATCAGGAAAAACACGATCTGCGCCGTGCCCATCAGCGATTCGCCCAGCTGCTCGCTGACCAGATGGTGATCGCCGGTGGCCAGCGCATAGATGGTCCACAACAGCCCGGCCCCGACCAGCGCCGAGGCGGATTTGTTGATCTTGAGCGGATGCTCCAGCGCAATCGCAGCATAGGCGACGATGAATACAAGAACCAGTGCAGTCAGCATGTCAGCGGCTTCCAGGGCAAAAAGCGGGCAAAAGAAGCGACGACAATAGCGCAGGCAAACCGTAAAATAAATTCGATTTAATTCACAAAACCCATCGAGAAACTCGACGAATAATGAACCACAAGCATCTCTTCTATTTCTGGAAAGTCGCCAAGGCCGGCAGCGTCGCCCGCGCCGCCGAAGCCATCGCCATCACGCCGCAAACCCTCAGCGGCCAGATCGGTCTGCTCGAAGAAAGCCTGGGCACCGAGCTCTTCGCCAAGCAGGGGCGCTCGCTGGTCCTCACCGAAGCCGGCAAGCTCGCCCTCGACTACGCCGACGAACTCTTCGCCCTGAGTGCCGAGCTGGAAGTGATGATCAAACACCATCCCAAGGGCCGGCCCAGCGAATTCCGCGTCGGCGTCTCCGATGCCGTCCCCAAGTCGCTGGCCTGCCAGCTGCTGCAACCGGCCATCGGCGGCGAACAGCCGACCCGCATCGTCTGCCGCGAATGGCAGCTCGACCGCCTGCTCGGCCAGCTTGCCGTGCACCAGCTCGATCTCGTCATCTCCGACGCCCCGATTCCGACCTCGTACAGCGTACGCGCCTACAACCACCGCCTGCTCGAATCCGGCCTCAGCTTCCTCGCCGCCCCGGCCCTGCTCGCCGACGACCTGCCGCCCTTCCCCGACTGCCTCAACGCCCTGCCGCTGCTGCTGCCCGGCGAAGACTCCGCCATCCGCAGCAGCCTGGAACCGTGGTTCGAACGCAAACGCCTGCGCGCCCGCATCGTCGGCGAATTCGACGACACTGCCCTGATGGCCGCCTTCGCCCGCGCCGGCACCGGCGCCTTCCCGGTGCCCACCATCGTCGAAGAAGAATTCACCGCCGACGGCAGCCTGACGGTGATCGGCCGCACCCGCGAAGTCACCGCCAGCTACTACGCCATCTCCGTCGAACGCCGCCTGACGCACCCCTGCGTGCTGGCGATCACGCAGTCGGCGCAGCGCATTGGCGGACAGGCCGTGCCGATTACAAATTAAAAACTGTTTTGTTGATTTACAACTTATAATTTGTTATTGTGAAATACAATTCATGAGCTGTTAATTTAATATACAGCCCAAATATTATTTTTTCTGAATATCGAATCGCGGAGGCGACGATGATTTTCCCGATCAAGACGCTGAACCAGCTACCCCTGGTCCTCAAGGCCCTCCGCAAGGAAAGGGACCTGACGCAGTCGGTGCTGGCCGAAAAGCTGGGCATCACCCAACAAAGCTACGCCGCCTTCGAAGCCAACCCGGCGGCGGCGAGTCTGGAGCGCCTGTTCACGGTATTGCGCCTGCTGGATGTCGACATTTCGCTCGCAAAAGGCGGATCGGCCCTCGACACGCTGGGCGAACCGGACGCACAGCCCGATGGCCAACCATCGCCAGCCGCAGCAGTAACGCGCAAAGTCGCCGCCACAAAATCTGCAGGCAAACCGCCGAGCGGGCAATCAGCGCTCGCCATGCCGCCGAAAAAACGGGAAAGCTGGTAAGCATGGGACGCCGCCCCAAGACCCAGCGCCTCAACATCTGGATGAACGGCCTCCCGGTCGGCTACTGGGAGACCGGCCGGCAGGGCGACCATCTGGCCTATTTCGACGACTGGCTGGCCGATCAACAAGGCCGTCCGCTCTCTTTGTCGCTACCCTTCCTGCCCGGCAATGCGGCTCATCGCGGTGAAATGGTCGGCAACTACTTCGACAACCTGCTACCCGACAGCGACGCCATCCGTCGCCGCCTGGCGCAACGTTACGGAGCTGGCGGCACCAATGCCTTTCAACTGCTGCTCAAGCTGGGGCGCGATTGCGTCGGTGCGATCCAACTCCTGCCTGATAACGGGACCCCGACCGACATCTACGAAATCCACGGCCAGGCTTTGAGCGAGGCCGACATCGCCGAACGACTGCGCAACACCACCGCCGCACTGGCACCGGGCATGCAGGGCGATGGCGATCTGCGCCTCTCCATCGCCGGCGCCCAGGAAAAAACCGCCCTGCTGCGCCAGAACGGCCAATGGCTACTGCCGCAGGGCAGCACGCCGACCACGCACATCTTCAAACTGCCACTCGGCCTCGTCGGCAACATGCAGGCCGACATGCGCACCTCCGTCGAAAACGAATGGCTGTGCGCGAAGATCGTCGCCGCCTTCGGCATCCCCGTCGCGCCGTGCGACATCGGCGTTTTCGAAGACCAGAAAGTCCTCGTCGTCGAACGCTTCGACCGCACCCCCGCCAGCGACGGCAGCTGGATCGTCCGCCTGCCGCAGGAAGACATGTGCCAGGCCACCGGCACCTCGCCGCTGCGCAAGTACCAGTCCGAA
>CAIXSK010000082.1 GCA_903922075.1 uncultured beta proteobacterium
CTGCCGCCATCCTTGAAGTGAGTGGCAAATGCCTTGTTCGCGCCGCCGAACACCTCGTCGACCGTGAAGGTCTTGACCGCCGGGAAGCTGCCGGCGTACTTCTTCAGCAACTCGGGGTCACGCGGCCGCAGATAGTTCTGCGCGGCATTCTCCTGGCCCTCCTTGGACCACAGGTATTCCAGGTAGGCCGTCGCCTGCTTGCGGGTAGCTTTTTTGTCCACCACCTTCTCCACCAGCGCCACCGGGAACTCGGTCTGCATGGTCAGGCTGGGATAAACGACCTCGAATTCGCCCTTGCCGAACTCCTTGGCGATCATTTCAGCCTCGGACTCGAAGGTGATCAGCACGTCGCCCATCTTGCGCTGCATGAAGGTCGTCGTCGCGTCGCGACCGCCGGCGGCGAACAGCGGTGCGTTCTTCAGCAACTTGCCGAGGAATTCCTGCGCCTTGGCATCGTTGCCGCCCGGCTGCTTGAGCGCCCAGGCCCAGGCAGACAGGTAGGTGTTGCGGCCGTTGCCAGTGTTTTTTGGGTGCGGAATGATCATCTGGATGCCCGGCGCGGCGACGTCGGACCAGTCCTTGATCGCCTTCGGATTGCCCTTGCGGACGATGAACACCATCGTCGAGGTGTAGGGCGAGGCGTTGTTCGGGAATTTCTTCGCCCAATCCTTGGCGACCAGCCCCTTCTCGGCCAGGAACTCGATGTCGTTGGCCTGGTTCATGGTCACCACGTCCGCCTCCAGGCCATCGGCCACGGCGCGCACCTGCTTGGTCGAGCCGGCATGCGACTGCTTCAGCTCAAGCGATTCGCCGGACTTGGCCTTCCAGTACTTCTGGAACATCGGGTTGTAGTCCTTGTACACATCACGCGCCACGTCGTAGGAAACGTTGAGCAGAGAAACATCAGCCAGCGCGGCGCTGGCAACCAGGCCGAACAGGACGGCGGCAACGGATTTGCGGAATTGGGTCATGGCGTACCTCACTATGCGATGGCATCTAATTTAGCCGTCTCATATATAACCGCAAAGACAACTTTTGAATTTATTTATTCCATTTTTAAAAAACCTCTCAGGAGCGATCGATAAAACCTTGCTTCGCGCCCTATTCGCCAGACAGGCTAGCGGCTATCATTCGGGCTTCATTTCGCAGCCGAAAAAGACAAAAATGCGCGCATCCCTGCTGGCCATCCTCCTGCTCTCCACCTTGCTTGCCGCCTGCTCGACCCAAGGCGGGATTGCCCCCAGCAAGCACATTGCGCAAAGCGGCCCCCTGAAGGTTCATCCCGGGCTGCTCGGCCAACCGGTACCGCCGGAACTGCAGGGCGACGCCCGCCCGGTCGCCACGGCGGCCACTTCGCCGGCCGAAACGCCGATCAAGATCGATCCGGTCGGCTTGCGCACCCAGCGCAGCATCTATTTCGATCTGAATAGCGCCGACCTCAAAGCCGACTACGACCCCGCCCTGCGCGCCCATGCCCGCTACCTGGCCGAAAACCCCGCCGCCAAGGTACGCATCGAAGGCAATGCCGACGAGCGCGGCGGCGCCGACTACAACCGTCGCTTGGGCATGAAGCGGGCCGATACCGTGCGCAAGACCCTGGTCGACCATGGCGCACCAGAAAAGCAAATCAGCGTCAAAACGCTCGGTGAGGGACGCCCCAAGCTCAAGGGCCACGACGAGGAATCCTGGGCCGAGAACCGCCGCGCCGACGTAGTGTACGAGCGGGAAGAATAAGCCCCTCCCCGGCAACGAAAAAGGCCTCGCTTTTCGGCGAGGCCTTTTTACTTCCCGGGCCGGGCAAAGCATCTGCCGTAAATTACGTTATTGCTCGGCCAACACCTTCGCCGGCAGATGGGCCAGCCACTCTGAAAAGGGAATTTCGCGGACCTCGGGAATACGTCTCTCGACCGATTTGCGCCGCTCACGCCAGCCGTCCGGCGGCCCTGCTTCCTTGCTGCGGCGGTCTTGACCCGAACGTTTATCGCTTGTGACAGGCATTGCGTACCTCGAACTGGCATCACACGGGAAATCGAAGTTCCCCGGAACATCTTCACGATAAGGCGGGACGAAAAAACAATCAGTGAAGAAGTTCACACGCCGACGCAAACAGCCCGATTCAAGCGCCAAAAAGCCGGCAAGCCATCCCGAAAAAACATAGGCCCGCCGGATTATCGGGCGGGCCTATCGAAAAGCTGTTGGTGGAGAGGAGGAGGATCGAACTCCCGACCTCCGCATTGCGAACGCGGCGCTCTCCCAGCTGAGCTACCCCCCCAACGTACCCGGATTCTAGCGCACTCCAAATCGCTTATCAAAGCGCCTGACGCCGGAACCAACGCGGGCTTTCGCTCTCTGAACATTCGAGTTCATTGCAGCAAGGTGGCGAGATGGCAAATACCTGCGACATCACCAACCGGCATTGCCAACCCTGCGAAGGCGGCATTCCCCCGCTGACAGCCGAGGCGGCGGCAAGTCTGCTGCACGAGCTCCCTGGTTGGACCCTGCTCGATCAGCGCCTGGAAAAGACCTTTGCTTTCCGCAACCATTACGAGGCCATGGCCTTCGTCAATGCCATCGCCTGGGTCTCGCACCGCGAGGATCACCATCCGGAACTGACCGTCGGCTACAGGGATGTCCGCGTCCGTTACTGGACACACGCGATCGGCGGCCTGTCGGAAAACGACTTCATCTGCGCCGCCAAAGTGGAGAAATTGCTCGTTTTTTGAGGGCGACCCTGGGGCCAGCCGTTGTTTCTATGGCCGTAGGATTCAGCGCTGACCGGCGCCGGCAACGGCGCGCCGCAGGCGGTCGGCGACCGCCGTCCAATCCGCCCCTTCCGGCAGGGCTTCGACGACGATCAGGTCGACGCCGGCATGATCCATGTCGCGCAGGGCCGCATAGATATCGTGGGCGTAGCCGACCGGGTCGGCCGGCATCAGGCGCCAGGCGTGCGGCATGCCGGCCTGCGGCGCCTGGTTGGGGCTGATCACGGCACAACGCCCGCCGCGATGGCGCTGGGCATTGATGAAGTCGAGCAGGCGTTCGCCAGCGATCATGCGTAGCGGCGTGACCGGGGCGTAGTGTGCTTCGAGCGAACCGGAAACGCGCGGTGCGCCGGCCGCGGTTTCGATGGCCGGGCGACGGCCGAGGATGGCTTCGAGATGTAGCGGCGAGATGTGGCCGGGGCGCAGCACGACCGGCTCGCCGCGCGAGCAGTCGACGATGGTCGATTCGATGCCGACCGTGCACGGCCCGCCGTCGAGGACCAGCGGGACGGCGTCACCCAGTTCTTCACGGACGTGCTCGGCCGTGGTCGGGCTGATCCGCCCGAAGCGGTTGGCCGACGGCGCGGCGATGCCGGCATGCTCGCCGGCGACGGCGGCGAAGCGGCGCAGCAGTTCAAGGGCCACCGGATGGCC
>CAIXSK010000083.1 GCA_903922075.1 uncultured beta proteobacterium
CAAGGCGTTGATTTCTTCCTTGGTGGTGCTGCGGTTGGCCGTGAAAGTCAGGTCGACCAGCGAGACGTTGATGGTCGGGACGCGCAGGGCGAAACCGTCGACCTTGCCGACCAGTTGCGGCAGCACCAGTCCGACGGCCTTAGCGGCGCCGGTCTTGGTCGGGATGATGTTGGCGGCAGCGGCGCGGGCGCGACGCAGGTCCTTGTGGCGGACGTCGACGGTGACCTGGTCGTTGGTGTAAGCGTGGATGGTGGTCATCAGGCCCTGCTTGATGCCGATGGCGTCAGACAGGATCTTGGCGACTGGGGCCAGGCAGTTGGTCGTGCACGAGGCGTTGGAGACGACGGTCATGTCGGCCTTCAGGGCACCTTCATTGACACCCATGACGATGGTGGTGTCGACGTCGTCGCCGCCCGGGGCGGAGATCAGCACGCGCTTGGCGCCCTGGTCGAGCAGGTCTTTGGCCTTGGCCTTGGTGGTGTAGGCGCCGGTGCACTCGAGCAGGATATCAACGCCGTGGCTGGCCCAATTGACGCCCTTGGGGTCCTTGGTCGAGTAGAAGGGGATCTTCTTGCCGTCGATGATGATGCAGTTTTCGCCCTCGGTTTCCACGGTGGTGCGGAAGCGGCCGTGGGTGGTGTCGTACTTGAGCAGATGGGCATTGGTCGTCAGATCGCCGGAGGCGTTGATGGCGACGACTTCGAATTCGTTCTGCAGGCCCTGCTCGTAGATGGCGCGCAGCGTGCAGCGACCGATACGACCGAAACCGTTGATTGCAACCTTGATAGCCATGAATCTAACTCCCTCTCTAAAAAATCAGGACAACAACGCCTTGGCCGTCTTGACGACGTTGGCGACGGTGAAACCGAACAATTCGAACAGCTGGCCGGCCGGCGCGGATTCGCCGAAACGGTCGATACCGATCACGGCGCCATGCAGGCCGACATACTTGCGCCAGAAATCCGGATGCGCCGCTTCGATGGCGATGCGGGTCTTGCAGGCGCCGACGACGGACTTCTTGTAGTCCTCGCTCTGCCGGTCGAAGACATTGGTGCAGGGCATCGAGACGACGCGGCTGGCGATGCCTTCGCCGGCCAGCGCGGCCTGGGCGTCGAGCGCCAGCTTGATTTCGGAGCCGGTGGCGATCAGGGTGATCTGCGCCTCGCCCTCGCAATCGGACAGCACGTAGCCGCCCTTGGCGATGTCGGCGTCGGCGATCTTTTGCGTCACGGTCGGCAGGTTCTGGCGCGACAGCGCGAGCAGGCTCGGGCCGTCGGTGCGCTCGACTGCGGCGGTCCAGGCGATGGCCGTTTCGGTCGCATCGGCCGGGCGCCAGACATCCAGGTTGGGGATGATGCGCAGGCTGGGGATGTGCTCGACCGGCTGGTGGGTCGGGCCGTCCTCGCCGAGGCCGATCGAATCATGGGTGTAGACCATGATCTGGCGCTGCTTCATCAGCGCGGCCATGCGGATGCCGTTGCGGGCGTAGTCGGAGAAGACCAGGAAGGTCGCGGTGTACGGCAGCAGGCCGCCGTGCAGCGCAATGCCGTTGGCGATGGCGGTCATGCCGAATTCGCGGACGCCGTAATAGCAGTAGTTGCCGCCTTCGGTCCGGGTGACGCCCTTGCTGCCCTTGACGAAGGTCAGGTTGGAGCCGGCCAGGTCGGCCGAGCCGCCGAAGATTTCCGGCACCGCCGGGACCAGCGCGGCGATGGCGTTCTGCGAGGCCTTGCGGGTGGCGATGTTCTCGGCCTTGTCGCGGCAGGCGGCGATGTACGTGGCCTTGGTGCTTTCCCAGTTGGCCGGCAGGTCGCCATTGATGACGCGGCGCTCGAACTCGGCGGCCTCGGCCGGGTAGGCGGCGCGGTAGGCAGCGAAGCGGGCGTTCCAGTCGCCTTCGATGGCGGCGCCATCGGCCTTGCGGTCCCAGGCGGCGTAAACGTCGGCCGGGATGTCGAAGGGGGCGTGTTCCCAGCCGATGTACTCGCGGGCGGCGGCGATTTCGTCCTTGCCGAGCGGCGCACCGTGGCAGTCGTGCGAACCCTGCTTGTTCGGCGCGCCGGCCCCGATCGTCGTCTTGCAGCAGATCAGGCTCGGCTTGTCGGTCACCGCCTTGGCGGCGAGCAGGGCCTGCTCGACAGCTGCGGCGTCATGGCCGTCGACGTTGGCGATGACGTGCCAGCCGTAGGATTCGAAACGGCCCGGCGTGTGGTCGGTGAACCAGCCTTCGACGTGGCCGTCGATCGAGATGCGGTTGTCGTCCCAGAAGGCGATCAGCTTGCCCAGGCCGAGCGTGCCGGCCAGCGAGCAGGCTTCGTGCGAGACGCCTTCCATCAGGCAGCCGTCGCCCAGGAAGACATAGGTGTTGTGGTCGACGATGCTGTGGCCCGGCTTGTTGAATTCGGCGGCCAGCACCTTTTCGGCCAGCGCGAAGCCAACGGCGTTCGTAATGCCCTGGCCAAGCGGGCCGGTCGTCGTCTCGACGCCGACGGTGATGCCGTATTCCGGGTGGCCGGCCGTCTTCGAGTGCAGCTGGCGGAAGTTCTTCAGGTCATCGATCGAGAGATCGTAGCCGGTCAGGTGGAGCAGCGCGTAGATCAGCATCGAGCCGTGGCCGTTGGACAGCACGAAGCGATCGCGGTCCGGCCACTTGGGATTCGACGGGCTGTGACGCAGGTGGCGGCGCCCGAGGACTTCGGCGATTTCCGCCATGCCCATCGGCGCCCCGGGGTGACCGGAATTGGCCTGCTGGACGGCGTCCATGGCGAGGGCGCGGATGGCGCCGGTCAGGGGAGAAAACTTGGGGA
>CAIXSK010000084.1 GCA_903922075.1 uncultured beta proteobacterium
ATGGAAAAACTGCCCATGATTTGTCTCCTAGAGGCGTTTGAGCATGGGGCCGACCGGGTCCGGTCCGCCCACGATATGCGCGTGCAGGTGCGGCACTTCCTGCTGCCCCACGCGTCCGCTATTGATGATCACCCGGAAACCATCCGGGCTACCCTGAGCTACCGCAATTTCGTTGGCCTTGGCCAGCATCTTGCCGAGTACCGGCGCATCCTCGGCGACCACCGTCGCCAGCGAGGTGATGTGCTTCTTCGGAATGACCAGCACATGCACCGGGCGGGCCGGGTTGATGTCCTTGAAGGCGAGGATGTCCTCGTCCTCGTAGACCTTGGCTGCCGGAATCTTGCCGTCAACGATCTTGCAGAAAATGCAGTCGCTCACTTTGCCCCCCGTGCCGCCTTTTCGTCAATCCCGGAAATACCCTCACGTCGCCGCATTTCCTGCGACACATCCTCGATGCTCAGGCCGTAGAAGGCGAGCAGGACGAGAACGTGGTAGATCACGTCAGTCGATTCCCAGACGATGTTCAGCTTCTTGCCATCCTTGGCCGCCATGATCAGCTCGGCGCATTCTTCGCCGATCTTCTTCAGGATCGAGTCCGGGCCTTCGGAAAACAGCTTGGCGGTGTAGGATTTTTCCGGATCGGCGTGACGACGGGAAGCCAGCGTCTCGGAGAGCCGGTGCAGGATGTCATGGGTGCTCATTGGTAGATTTCCTTCGGGTCTTTCAAAACCGGATCAGCGGGAATCCAGCGATCCCCGTTCAACTCATTGAAAAAGCAGCTCTCGCGCCCCGTGTGACAGGCAATGCCGCCCACTTGTTCAATGCTCAAGAGCAGCACATCGCCGTCGCAATCGGTACGGATAGCGCGGATTTTCTGGAAATGGCCCGACTCCTCGCCCTTGCGCCACAGACGCTGGCGCGAACGCGACCAGTATACCGCGTTGCCCGAACGAACCGTTTCCTGCAGCGACTCGCGGTTCATGTAGGCGAACATCACGACGCGGCCATTTTCGTCCTGCGCAATGGCCGGAATCATGCCGTCGGCGTCCCACTTCAATGCCGCCAGCCAGTCGAGGGAATTGTCCAGGTCGGCCATTTTGAGAAATCAGAGCCGCACTTCAATGCCGCGCGCCGCCATGAATTCCTTGGCCTGGCGCACGGTGTATTCGCCGAAATGGAAGATCGAGGCAGCGAGCACCGCATCGGCGCGACCTTCAGTCACGCCGTCGGCCAGATGCAGCAGGTTGCCGACACCGCCCGAGGCGATGACCGGAATCGTCACGGCATCGGAGACGGCGCGGGTCAGTGCCAGGTCGAAACCGTTCTTGGTGCCGTCGCGGTCCATGCTGGTCAGCAGGATTTCACCGGCGCCCAGCGCTGCCACCTTCTTCGCCCATTCGATGGTGTCGAGGCCGGTATCGTTGCGGCCGCCGTGGGTGAACACGTGCCACTTGCCCGGCGCGACCTGCTTGGCGTCAATGGCGACGACAATGCATTGCGAGCCGACCTTGGACGAAGCATCGAAGACGAGGTCGGGATTCTGCACCGCCGCGGTATTCATCGACACCTTGTCGGCACCGGCATTCAACAGTCGGCGGACATCCTCAACCTTGCGCACGCCGCCACCGACGGTCAGCGGAATGAAGACCTGCTCGGCGCAGGCCTCGACGATGTGCAGGATGATGTCGCGCTGATCGGAAGAAGCGGTGATGTCGAGGAAGGTTACCTCGTCGGCGCCCTGCTCGTCGTAGCGGCGGGCAATTTCGATCGGGTCGCCGGCGTCGCGCAGGTCGACAAAGTTGGTCCCCTTGACGACGCGGCCAGCCGTGACGTCGAGACAGGGGATGATGCGTTTGGCGAGCATCAGGCGCCCAACTGGTCGGCGAGTTCCTGCGCCGCCTTGAAGTCGAGCGAGCCATCGTAAACGGC
This sequence comes from uncultured beta proteobacterium, assembly GCA_903922075.1. Taxonomy (GTDB): domain Bacteria; phylum Pseudomonadota; class Gammaproteobacteria; order Burkholderiales; family Rhodocyclaceae; genus Azonexus. Next base: position 1,930 of record CAIXSK010000084.1, read on the forward strand.
CCGGCCGGCGATGGTGCCGACGATGCCTTCGCGCTCGACGGCGCACAGCGCCTTGATGTCGTCGAGGTTGGACAGGCCGCCGGAAGCGATGACCGGAATGGTCAACGCCTGGGCCAGACGCACGGTGGCTTCGATATTCAGGCCGGACAGCATGCCGTCACGGCCGATATCGGTGTAGATGATCGATTCGACGCCGTAATCCTCGTATTTCTTGCCGAGGTCGACGACATCGTGGCCGGTCAGCTTGGACCAGCCGTCGGTCGCCACCTTGCCGTCCTTGGCATCGAGGCCGACGATGATGTGGCCGGGGAAGGCGACGCAGGCATCGTGCAGGAAGCCGGGATTCTTGACCGCGGCGGTGCCGATGATGACGTAGGACAGACCGCCATCGAGACAGGCCTCGATCGTGTCGAGATCGCGGATGCCGCCCCCCAACTGGACCGGAATCTCGTCGCCGACTTCGGCCAGGATCGCCTTGATCGCCGCGGCGTTCTTCGGCTTGCCGGCGAAGGCGCCGTTCAGGTCGACCAGATGCAGACGGCGGGCGCCCTG
>CAIXSK010000085.1 GCA_903922075.1 uncultured beta proteobacterium
GACAATGACGAAGTAGGTCAGCGTGATGAAACCGATGATGCCGAGCGGATAGGCAATGGTCTTAAAGAAGGGCACGATCAGTTCGGTCTGCGCGCCAGAAGTTGCCGAGAAGGCCAGGAAGAGCGCAGCACCCAGGCCAAGCACCGACTGCCAGAAATATTTCCAGCGCGCGGCGAGGCCTTTCGGATCGCGGTAAACCACTTTCTTCCAGTCGTCGTACCAGCCGACGATGCCATAGCCGAGGGTTACGACCAGCACCGTCCACACGTACTTGTTGGTCAGGTCGCCCCACAGCAGCGTGGTAAAGCCGATGGCGATCAGGATAAGCACGCCGCCCATGGTCGGCGTGCCGGACTTGACGAGGTGGGTCTGCGGGCCGTCGTTGCGCACTGCCTGGCCGATCTTCTTGGCGGCCAGCCAGCGGATGACGGAAGGGCCGGCGGCCAGCGACAACAGCATGGCGGTCATCGCAGCAAGCACCGTACGCAGCGTGATGTAATTGAAGACGTTGAAAAAGCGAACGTCCTGGGCGAGCCATTGGGCGAGTGCCAGCAGCATCAGTGTTTCTCCTCGGCAGCGACGGGTGCTGCCAGTGCATCGGCCACCCGTTCCATTTTCATGAAGCGCGAGCCCTTGACCAGCACCGTGGTTTCGGGACCCAATTCCTTGTCGACCGCGGCAATCAGCTTGTCGACGTTGCAGAAATGGCGGGCACCTTCGCCGAAATTGCGCACCGCCAGTTGCGCCTGGTCGCCCAGCGCGAACAGGCGGTCGATGCCCTGGCTCTTGGCGTAGCCGCCGATCTCGTCGTGATACTGGCCGCTGGCCTCGCCGATCTCGCCCATGTCGCCAAGGACCAGCAGCTTGCGGCCGATGGTCGCGGCGAGCACGTCGATGCCGGCACGGACCGAGTCCGGGTTGGCGTTGTAGGTGTCGTCGAGAATCTCGGCGCCTTGCTTGCCGGCCCGGCGTTGCAGACGGCCCTTGACCCCGGAGAAGGCTTCCAGCCCTTCAGCCACGGCGGCCAGCGGGACGCCGGCGGCGAGGCAGGCGGCGGCAGCGGCCACCGCGTTGCGGGCGTTGTGCCGGCCGGGGATGCTGAGGGTCAATGTGGCATTGCCTTCCGGCGCCACGAGGTCGATGCCGATCTCAAGGCCGTGCTGACGGACTGTCCCGGATACGTCGGCCGGGCAGTCGATGGCAAATGTCCGCACCGGGCGACCTTCCGCCATGCCGCGCCAAAGGCCGACATAGGCGTCGTCGCCATTGATCACGGCCACTCCGTCGGCCGGCAGGCCGTTGAAGATGGCCCCCTTTTCGCGCGCCACTTCGTCGAGATCGCCCATGCCTTCGAGGTGGGCGCGCTGGGCGTTGGTGATCAGCGCCACGGTCGGCGCACCGATCGGCGCCAGGTAGGCGATTTCGCCGGGATGGTTCATGCCCATCTCGATCACCGCGGCGCGGTGCGAGGCGCGCAGGCCGAGCAGGGTGAGCGGCAGGCCGATGTCGTTGTTCAGGTTGCCGCGCGTGGACAGCACGGCGGCGCCGAAAGCCGCCTTGAGAATGGCGGCGATCATTTCCTTGGTCGTCGTCTTGCCGTTGGAGCCGGTGACGGCAATGACCGGCAGGCTGAATTTGGCCCGCCAGGCGGCAGCCAGGCGACCCAGCGCCAGCCGGGTATCGTCGACGACGACGGCCGGAATGCCAGCCGGCAGCTTGCTCTCGTCGGCGACCAGCAGCGCGGCGGCACCGGCGGCGACGGCCTGGTCGAGAAAATCATGGGCGTCGAAACGCTCGCCGGCCAGGGCAATGAACAACTGGCCTTCGGTGATGGCGCGGGTATCGGTCGATACGCCGTCGATGGCCAGATCGGCGCCGACAAGGCGGCCTTCGACGGCCTGGGCGATTTGCGAGAGCAGCCAATTCATGCCGCTTCCTCCTGTGGGTTGCGGCGCAGTGCCAACGCGGCCTGTGCCTGCTCGACATCGGAGAAGGGCAGACGGACGCTGCCCAGGTCCTGATAGGGTTCGTGACCCTTGCCGGCGAGCAGGATCACGTCGTTTTCGCCGGCTTCGGCGACGGCGCGGCGGATCGCCGTGGCGCGGTCGACTTCGACCTCGGCATGGGTCATGCCGGAAAGAATTTCATCGATGATCGCCTGCGGCGCCTCGCTGCGCGGGTTGTCGCTGGTGACCAGCACGCGGTCGGCCAGGCGTTCGGCGATCCGCCCCATCTGCGGCCGCTTGCCCTTGTCGCGGTCGCCGCCGCAACCGAAGACGACGCACAGCCGGCCATCGCGCGACGTCGCGACATCGCGCAGCGCTTTCAGGGCGTTTTCCAGGGCGTCCGGGGTATGGGCGTAGTCGACGACAACCAGCGGTTCGCCATTGCCGCCGATCCGCTCCATGCGTCCCGGCGGCGGCGTCAGGTCGGCGACGCGGCGCGCCACTTCGGCGGCCGGCAGGCCGGCGTCGTGCAGCACAGCGGCGACAGCCAGCAGGTTGGAGATGTTGTAGCGACCGACCAGCCCGGTTTCGACGCTGGCCCGGCCATTCGGCAGCACGAGGTTGAACGACTGGCCGGCCGGCGTATCGACCAGGTTCTCGGCGCGGACCAGGGCCGGAAAATCACGGCGCGGCTCGCCGATGGCGTAGCCCAGCACACGCGTCGCCGTCGTGTCGCGCATCAGCTTCAGCCCGAACTCGTCGTCCAGGTTGACGATGGCAGTGCGCAGACGCGGCCAGTGGAAGAGCTTTTCCTTGGCGTCGGCGTAGGCTTCCATGCTGCCGTGGTAGTCGAGGTGGTCGCGGGTGAAATTGGTGAACACCGCGACGTCGACGCGGGCGCCGTTCATCCGGCCTTCCTCGATGCCGATCGAGCTGGCTTCCAGGGCGCAGGCGGCGGCGTGCTTGGCGCGGAATTCGGCCAGGTAGCGCATCAGCGTGGTCGCCTCCGGCGTCGTGAAGCCGGTTTCGACCAGCGCATCCGGGAAGCCGGCGCCGAGCGTGCCGATGATCGCGCAGGGCTTCGGGTAGGCGCGGGCCAGGCACTGGCTGATCGTCGTTTTGCCGTTGGTGCCGGTGATGGCGATCAGCGACAGGTTTTCGCTCGGGTGGCCGTAAACCATGTGGGCCAGCGGGCCGGCCAGCGGGCGCAGGGCGTCGACCGGCAATGCTACGGTCGGCCCGAAATTTTGGCCAAAATCGAAATCGCCACCCGGTTGCCAGAGGACGGCCACGGCACCGCGCGCCAATGCATCGGCGATGTAACGGCGGCCGTCGGCCAAATCGCCCGGATAGGCGAGGAACAGGTCGCCCGGCCGGACCTGGCGGCTGTCGTCGGCGACGCCGGTCGGCACGATGCCCATCGCCTCCAGGCGGTCGAGGAGTTGGCGCGGCGTGGTCACAGTTTGCCCTTTCCGGCCTCGGCCGCCGCCACCTGGATCGGCGCATCGGGCGGCACACCCAGCGTGCGCAGGGCGCCACCGACGATCTGCGAGAAGGCCGGACCAGCCACGTCGCCGCCGTAATGGCCGCCAGCGGTCGGCTCGTCGATCATCACGGCGACCACCAGGCGCGGATCGCTGATCGGCGCGATGCCGACAAAGGAGGCGATGTATTTTCTGGCGTAGACGCCGCCCTCGATCTTGTAGGCCGTTCCGGTCTTGCCGCCGACGCGATAGCCCGGCACCCGTGCTTTCGGGGCGGTGCCCTCCGGCTGGACGGCCATTTCCAGCATGATGCGCAGTTCGCGCACCGTTTGCGGCGAGAAGACGCGCGCGCCATGCGGCGGGGCGTCGTCAATTTTGGTCAGCGACAGCGGCATCAATTCGCCGTCATGCGCAAACACCGTGTAGGCGCGCGCCATCTGCATCAGGCTGACGGCAATGCCATGGCCGTAGGACATCGTCGCCTGTTCGATCGGCCGCCAGTTCTTCCAGGGCCGCAGCCGGCCATTGACCTCGCCCGGGAAGCCGAGATTTGGCGCCTGGCCGAAACCCAGGCTGTCGAACATCTCCCACATCTCTTTGGGCGTGAAGCCGAGGGCAATCTTGGTGGTGCCGACGTTGGAGGATTTCTGGATCACTTCGGCGACGGTCAGCGCGCCATGCGGATGGGCATCCGAAATCGTCGCGCTGCCGATGGTCATCCGACCCGGTGCGCAATTGATCACGGTGTCGAAGCGGACCTTGCCCCGCTCCAGCGCCAGCGCCGCCGTAAACGGCTTCATGACCGACCCCGGCTCATAAGTATCGGTCAACGCACGGTTGCGCAACTGCGCGCCGGACAGGCGCTCGCGGTTGTTCGGGTTGTAGGTCGGCCAGTTGGCCAGTGCCAGAATCTCGCCGGTACGGGCATCGATGACGACCGCCCCGCCGGCCTTGGCGCTGTGCGTCTCGACCGCCGCCTTCAACTGGCTGTAGGCGAGATACTGGATCTTGGAGTCGAGCGCCAGGCGGACATCCTTGCCGTCCTGCGGCGGCTTGGTCGCGCCGACGTCCTCGACGATGTTGCCGCGCCGGTCGCGAATCACGGTACGACTGCCGGGACGGCCGAGCAGGCTGTTCTGGAAGGCCAGCTCGACGCCTTCCAGGCCCTTGTCGTCCACGCCGGTAAAACCGACGATGTGGGCCGTCATGTCGGCGGTCGGGTAGAAGCGGCGGTATTCCTTTTCCTGGTGGATGCCGGGCAGCTTCAAGGCGGCGATACGGTCGGCGGTTTCCGGCGAGACCTGGCGCTTGACGAAGGTGAAGGTCTTTTCGGAAGCAAGCCTGCCATCGAGTTCGCGCACGCTCATGTCGAGCATTTCGGACAACTGGCGCTTCTGCTGGGCGTTCATCGTCCGCGCATCGCCGGGAATCGCCCAGATCGACTTCATCGGCGTCGACACGGCGAGCATGTCGCCGTTGCGGTCCACGATCTTGCCGCGCGAGGCGGAAATCTCGATGTCGCGCAGGTAGCGGGAATCGCCCTTCTGCTGCAGGAAGTCGTTGTGGATCACCTGCAAATAGAAGCCGCGCGCCACCAGCGCCAGAAAGGCTGCCATCAGCAGCAGGCCAACGGTACGCGAACGCCAGCCCTGCAAGGCCAGTTGCAGCACCGGGCTTTCGGTATAGCGATGACCGCGCTGCGGGCGGCGACGGACGACCATCAGCGCGCTCCCTTCGCGGTCGCCGGCTGCTGGGCTCCCGGCGTC
>CAIXSK010000086.1 GCA_903922075.1 uncultured beta proteobacterium
ACCCGGGCCGACAAGAAAATCGACCTCGACAAAATGGACGCCTCGCTGGTCCGCCTCGACGGGCAGAGCGGCAAGCTGCTCCGCCAGTGGAAGCTGGACGACCCCCGGCTCAGCCTGCGTCACCTGGCGTGGAGCGCCGACCGCAGCGGCGCCCGGCATCTCGGCATCGCCATGCAGGCCGAACACGACAGCGCCGAACAGCGCGCAGTCGCACCGATCCTCGCCGTGCTCGATGGCGACGAACTCTACGTGCCGACCCGCGCCAACGACGGCGTCGGCTACGCCGGCGACATCGCGGCGGCCTACGGCGGCGGGTTCGCGCTGTCCAGCAACCAGGTCGGCGTCGTCCAACTCTGGCACCCGGCAACGCCGGACAAGCTGACCGCCATCGTCGAACTCAAGGAAGCCTATGCCCTGGCCGACTGGCCCGGCCCGCAGGCCAGCGGCGGCGTGCTGGTATCGACCGCGCTGGGCCTGGTGCGCTGGCACCCGAGCGCCAAGCCGCTGTTCCTCGCCTGGCCGCAGCCGATGGCCCTGGACAATCACTGGACCCTGATCGGGCCGGCCGCCTGAACGCCGGTCGAATCAATCGATTGAACCATCATGATCGCCAAATTCATCGTCGCAATCTCCGCCTTCTACCACATCCTGGCCACCGTCGCCGCGATGATGGCGGTCTTCCAGTTCGCCCGCATCCTGCGCGGTGAGGAAAGCCATCATCCGCTGTGGCGGCACATTTTTGACTGGGCCGAAGCCCACCTGTGGATTTCCGGCCTGGTGCTGCTGGCCGTCGGCATCTACATCACCGGCCTGGACGAATACCTGGCCAATCCCAAGCTGTGGACCAAGGTCAGCCTGGTCACCCTGTGGGCCGCCAACTCGCTGGGCATCAAGAAAACGCTGCGCAGTGCGTCGGCGGGGCAGCGCAACCTGATGTTCGGGACCTCCATTGCCTGCCTGTTTTACGGCACCTTCCTTGGTGTCGCCAAGCCGCTGGCCTATGGGGTGCTGCCTTTTCCGTATTTCGTGGCTGGCTTTGTCCTGACCATCGCCCTTGGCACCTATGGCGTTTCCCGCCTGCTCAAGCCGATGCGGCTGGCGTCGTAGGGCGCACCAGGGTCTGCTCAGTCATTTCTTGCCAAAAACAAAGGGAGTCGATTGACTCCCTTTGTTTTGATCTCAGCGCGGCGTCCGCGGCTTGCCGGTGAAATGGCTGGATTCTCAGGCCGCCTTGCGCAAGGCCTTGGCCGGTTTGCCCATCTGGCCGTGCGCCTCGCGCAGGCACTCATGGGCACAGGAGGCGCAACGACCACAATCGCGAGTGACGCCAAGGTCACGGCGCAGATCCTTCAGCGTTCGGGCACCGCCCTGGGCGGCCTCGCGAATCTGGGTGTCGGTAATTGCCTTGCAGACGCAGACGTACATGAACGTCCTCCTGGTAGCTATGTAAATGCGAACAATTCGTATTCTATGCCGATGCGAACGATTGTCAACACCAATTCAGGAATCCCGTGCCCGAGCGGAATTTGTCAGCTTGTCGACAGATGCCCCTGGTATTTCGGTGGGCCTGCAATAGCCAGGCCAGGCGCTTGCCGCGCCCTGCAGAAACGAAAAAGCCGCAGACAGGCTGCGGCTTTCGGGGTAGGAGCGAGGGGATTCAGCCTTCGCCGGGTTCCATGTGGGCCTGCAGGTAATTCGGCAGGGTGACGTCCTTGATCAGGCTCTGCTGGGTTTCCAGCCAGTCGATGGCTTCCTCGCAATGTTCGAGCAGTTCCTCGAGCAGGTCGCGGCTGACGTAGTCCTGCAACTCTTCGCACAGGGCAATGCTTTCGACCAGCAGCGGGCGCTGGATCTCGCGTTCGTACTTGAGGTCGCCGGCCAGGCATTCGACGACGTTCTCGCCGATCAGCAGCTTGCCCAGGTTCTGCAGGTTGGGCAGGCCTTCGAGGAAGAGGACGCGTTCGATGATCTCGTCGGCCTCCTTCATGACGCGGATCGACTGCTTGTACTGGTAGTCGTTGAGCTTTTCCAGACCCCAGTTGCGGAACATCCGGGCATGCAGGAAATACTGGTTGATCGAGGTCAGTTCGTTCTTCAGCACCTTGTTCAGGGCGTCGATGACTTTCTTGTCGCCTTTCATCGTTGTCGCTCC
>CAIXSK010000087.1 GCA_903922075.1 uncultured beta proteobacterium
ATCAACCAGCTCGCCCCGTTCAAGTACCCGTGGGCCTGGGAATTCTTCCTGAAGGCCAACCGCAACCACTGGACGCCGCTGGAAATCGGCATGGCCCAGGACGTGCACGACTACCAGCACAAGCTCTCCGCCGCCGAGCGCCACGTTTTCGAAAACGTACTGGCCTACCTGACGACCTCCGACATCCTGGCCATGCGCAACATCGGCCTGGCCGTCATGGAAAAGATGAGCGCGCCGGAAATCCAGATCTACCAGGCCCGCCAGGTCTATGAAGAAGCGCTGCACACCTGGACCTACCAGCACTGCATCGAAAGCCTGGGCCTCGACCAGCAGGAAATCTACAACCGCTACCGCGTCGTCCCCGAAATCCACGGCAAGATCGCGCTGGCCAACCGCCGGCTGGAAAAGGTGCTGCGCTCGGACTTCGACCTCGAAGACCGCGCCAACCTGCACGAATTCGCGCTCTCCTACTTCTTCTTCGCGGTGATCTTCGAAGGCTGCTGGTTCTACAACGGCTTCACCCCGGTCTTCGCGCTGCAACGGCGCGGCCTGATGAAGGGCGCCGCCGAGCAGCTGCAATACATCATGCGCGACGAAGTGCTGCACTGCGCCTTCGGCATCCGCGTCATCCGCGAACTGCTGATCGAGGAGAACCTGAGCCTCGACCCGCAGGCCCTGCGCGAACTGTGGGACGAAGCCGAGGCGGCCGAAACCGCCTACGCGGCTTTCATCCTGAAGGAACCCATCCTCGGCTACAACGCCGAACTGCACGTCCAGCAGTTCCGCTTCATCGCCAACCGCCGGGCGCGGCAAGTCGGTGTCGCCGAGCCTTTCCCCGGCGCCGAGAACGTCCTGCCCTGGCTCGATGAACAGGCCAACCTGCGCAAGGAGAAAAACTTCTTCGAAACCCGCGTCACCGAGTACCAGACCGGCGGGGCGCTGGCTTGGGAGTGAGCGGCGAACTGCCCGCCGGCACCGCGCTGCGGCTGGACGCCGTCTGGCGCCCGGCCGTCGGCAAGCACCTGCTGGCGCTCGACCCGGACGACCGCTACGGCCGCTTCGCCAGCCCGCTGCCGGATGTGGCCATCCTCGCCTACGCCGACAGCATCGATTTTGCCCACGACCTATGCTTCGCCATCATGGAACCGGACGGCCAGCTATCCGGCTTCCTCCACCTCGCCGTCCACGGCCAGGTTGCCGAACTCGGCGCCAGCGTGCTCCCCGGCCAACGCCGCCAGGGCCGCGCCCGCTGTTTGTTCAAGACGGCGCTGGCCAGCGCCGTCGACCAGGGCATCCGCGAAATCCACCTCGCCACCGGCCACCCGGTGGCCCGACACATCTGCGCCGGGCTGGGCTACGGGATGCTGGAGGGGGCAGGGTATCCGCGGGTCAGGGTCGGGCTGGGCTAGCGGGGTTGGCTACGGTCGTAACAAAAATGCTACGGATCGGGCACTGCCGTTGCCGCTAAACTGCGCTTTTCGGTGGCTGGCTTGCCAGCGCCTCCAAGCGCCCGAAGTGGCGCCTCAGCCAGGACCAGTGCGTGAGCTTCTTCTCAACAGCCGTCAATTTTCTTGCCTTGCCCTTTGCGACCGCCAGCTACCGCAATGAGCTGCGGCGCACCCTGCTGGCGCTGAGCGCCGTTGGCGTTCTGGCGCTGTGTGGGCTGGTCGGCGCCATGCTGGTGACCGTTCTGCCCAACCTACCGGCATTCGATGTCGTGACCGACTATCGCCCGAAGATTCCCTTGCGGATTTACACGGCCGATGGCGCGCTGCTTGGCGAGTTCGGCGACGAACACCGGGACTTCACGCCGATCAAGGAAATTCCCCCGGTTCTGAAAGAGGCGCTGCTGGCGATCGAGGATGCGCGCTTCTACGAGCACAGTGGCGTCGATTACCGGGGCGTCCTGCGGGCGCTGGCGGCCGATCTGAGCGGTGGTTTCCGCCAGGGCGCCTCGACGATCACGATGCAGGTGGCGCGCACTTTCTTCCTCTCGCCGGAAAAAACCGTCAAGCGCAAATTGACCGAGGTCGTGCTGGCCTACCGCATCGAATCGGCCTTGAGCAAGGAACAGATCCTTGAGCTGTACATGAACCAGATCTACCTCGGCCAGCGCACGCATGGCTTTGCCAGCGCCGCCCGCACCTATTTCAACAAGCGCCTCCCGGAGCTTACCCTGGCCGAAGCGGCGATGCTGGCCGGCATCCCGCAAAACCCGGCCAAGCACAATCCGGCCGTCAATCCGGTACGGGCCAAGGCGCGCCAGGAGCTGGTGTTGAAGCGCATGCTGCATCTGGGCAAGATCACCCAGGCGCAATATGCCGAGGCCGTCAGCCAGCCGCTCAAGGTCGGCCACCGCCTGCAGTTCGAGGCCCATGCCGACCATGTCGCCGAGCTGGTGCGCCAGGAACTCTATGCCCGATACAAGGGCGAGACCTATACCCAGGGCTTCAATGTCTACACCACGCTCAGCAAGGCCGAACAGAACGCGGCCTACGACTCGGTCCGGCGCAATGTGCTGGCCTACGACCAGCGCCACGGCTACCGCGGGCCGGAAGCCTTTGTCGACCTGCCGGACGAAGCCGACGCGCAGGACGACGCCATCGACCGGATTCTGAGCAAGCATCCGAGCAGCGACAACCTGATCTCGGCCGTCGTCACCGAGGTCTCCGCCAAGCGCGTGCGCGCCGAACCCGCTTCCGGCGACACGATTGAAATCAAGGGCGACGGGCTGCGCTTTGCCGCCCGATCCCTGCAGGCGAACGCCAAAATGGATATCAGGATCCGGGTCGGTTCGGTGATCCGCGTCAGCCAGGACGGCAAGGGCCGGTGGGCGATCAGCCAGATGCCGGAAGTCGATGCCGCTTTCGTCGCCCTGAATGCCGAGGATGGTTCCTACCGGGCCCTGGTCGGCGGCTTCGAGTTTTCCCGCAATCAGTTCAACCACGTCACCAGCGCCTGGCGCCAGCCGGGGTCGAGCATCAAGCCCTTCGTCTATTCGGCTGCGCTGGAGAAGGGCTTCTCGCCGGCCACCCTGCTCAACGATGCGCCGCTCTCGCTGCCCGGCGGCGAAGGCGGCCAAACCTGGGAGCCCCGCAACGACGACGGCTTCGATGGCCCGCTCAGCCTGCGCGAAGCGCTGGCCCGCTCGAAGAACGTCATCGCGGTCCGCTTGCTGCAAGCCATCTCGCCGCAATATGCGCGCGACTATCTGCAACGCTTCGGTTTCGATGCCGCCAAGCACCCGGCCAATCTGACCATGACCCTGGGTAGCGGCTCGGTCACTCCGCTGCAGATGGCACGCGCCTACGCGGTGTTCGCCAATGGCGGGTTCACCGTCACCCCCCGGCTGATCCAGAAAATCACCGATGCCCGTGGCAACGTGCTGTGGGAGGCAGCGCCGTCGCCGGCCAGGGAGGAACAGCAACCGGTGATCGACCCCCGCAACGCTTTCATCATCGACAGCATGCTGCGCGAGGTGGTCAGCAGCGGCACCGGCGCCCAGGCCAGCCAACGCCTGGGGCGCAGCGACCTGGCCGGCAAGACCGGCACCACCAGCGACGCGGTCGACGGCTGGTTTGCCGGTTATTCCGGCAACGTCGTCGCCGTTGCATGGATGGGGCACGACCAGCCAAAATCGCTCGGTGGCCGTGAATTCGGCGCCACGTTGGCGCTGCCGATCTGGATCGACTACATGCGTCAGGCCCTGTCCGGCAAGCCGCCCACCGAAAGAAGGCCGCCGCCGGGTATCTCCTTCGTCGACGGTGATTGGCTTTACGATGAGTTCAAGGGCGATGAGGGGGTCAAGACCCTGGACGTCGAGGTGTCGCCGTTCAAATCCATCTTCGACACGATACGGAAGGCGTTTGGCGGCTGAAACGGGAAAAGTTTCAGGCGCACAGGCGGGTCGAATCGGCGTTTTTCGCGAATTCCAAGATAATTTGGTCAAGAGCCCAGTCCAGCGTCGCTTGGTCGATGATCAGCGGCGGGGCCAGGCGGAGCACCGTGGCGTGGGTGTCTTTGGTCAAAATGCCGCGCTGAAGCAGGCGTTCGGCCATCTCCCGGGCGTCGGCCAAGGTCGGCTCCAGTTCGATACCGGCAAAGAGCCCTTTGCCCCGTACGCTACGAATCGCCGCCGTGTCTTCGGCCAGTTGCTGCAGACGCTTCAGCAAGTGTTCGCCGAGCATCGCGGAGTGCGCGATCAGCCCTTCGTCCTCAAGCAAATCGAGCGCTGCCAAGCCTACCGCGGCAGCGAGCGGGTAGCCGCCAAAGGTGGACCCGTGATCGCCCGGCGTGAAAACCCCCATCAATTCGTCATCCGCCAGGAAGGCCGAGACGGGAATCAGGCCGCCGCCCAATGCCTTGCCGAGAATGATGCCGTCCGGCCGCACCGCGTCATGCTGAAAGGCGAACAGCTTCCCCGTGCGCCCCAGGCCGGTCTGCACTTCATCGACCAGGAGCAGCACCCGGTGCTCGCGACATAGCTTCGCGCAGGCGCTGAGATAGCCGGCCGGCGGCACCACGACCCCGCCTTCGCCCTGAATGGGTTCGACCAGAAAGGCCGCCGTGTTCGGACCCATAGCCGCGGCCAGGGCGCCCACATCACCGAAGGGAACGGTTTTGAGTCCGGCCGGATAGGGGCCGAAGCCATCCCGGTATTGCGCTTCCGAGGAGAGTCCGACGATGGCTATGGAGCGCCCATGAAAATTCCCGTCGCAAGCGATGATTTCGGCCTGATCCGGCGGCACCCCCTTAACCTTGTAAGCCCATTTGCGAGCCGCTTTCAAGGCGGTTTCCACGGCTTCCAGTCCGGTATTGACCGGCAAGGCGCGCGCATAACCGGAGATTTCCGTCAGCCGCCGCAAGAAGAGCGGCAGCCGGTCATTCGAATAGGCCCTGGAGGTCAAGGCCAGGCGACCGGCCTGAGCATTCAGTGCGGCCAGCAGCTTGGGATGCGCGTGGCCGAAACTGTTGGCGGAATAGGCCGACATCATGTCCAGATAACGGCGCCCATCGATATCGGTCAGCCAGCATCCCCGGCCTTCGCTCAACACCACTGGCAGTGGCGCATAGTTGCGGGCGCCGAAACTGCCCTCCCAGCGCTTGAGCGTGTCGGCGTCCGGTGCGCTGGCGGCGTCGATCAGTTGATGGATCAGCCGGGCGGTACGGCCATCCGGGTCGTTTCGGGGGTTGTACTCGGCGATCTCGAAACCCACGCAATCCTGCTCGCGCAACAGGCTGCGCAGCGCCTGCGTCAGCTCGGCCGGGTCCATTCCGCCGGCGACCGGGGTGTTGACGCCCGGCGCAGCCCCTGGATCAATGGCATCAACATCCAGACTGATCCCCCAGGCACCATCGCCCAGCCATTTTCTGGCTTGCGTGAGCATGGCGCGCAGGCCAAACTTCGTGACCTCGTCGGCACCGATGATGCGCACACCGTAGCGCTGCAGCAGTTGGTGTTCCTCGGTTTCGAAACTGTGCGCCCCCACAATGACCAGCCGGGCAGCGTCGAGCTTCGGGCCGGGAATGTCGCTCATTTCCGGCACCGCTTCGCCCAGCAGTGCCGCAACCGGCATGCCATGCAAATTACCCGATGGCGAGGTCGCCGGTACGTGGGCGTCGAGATGGGCGTCGATCCAGATCAGGCCGGGCATCCTGCCCAATGCCCGCGCGATGCCTTTCCAGGTACCGGCGGCGATTGCATGATCGCCGCCAATCACCAAGGGACGTTCGCCGCGGGCGATGGCGCTATGGGTCGCCTCAGCCAACCTGGCAAGCAGATCGAAAAGGGGAGTGGCACAAGCCAGGTGCGGGTTGATCGTTTCAGTGGCCCGGTACCGGATGCCGTGCCGACGCAGCGTGTTAAACAGCGTGCTGCTCAGTAGCGAAGCGGGGCCCGATGCGCTCCCGGTTTGCGCGGTGCCAAGTGCACAGGCGACACCAATGCAGCATACGCTGTTACCCAGTGGCAGATGCTTGCGCATGGAAAGGCTCCCTCGGGCGACACTCTGACGGTTTGAGCCTGATCCACGCTGGGAGTTCTCGAAATATGATTTCGAGGGGAGGCAAGAAGGCTGCCTGGCAGATACCTCGGCATTGAGTCGATGGCACTGGAGATTTCAGCGCTGAAGCCTATAGAACGCTTCGACCGAAGCCCGAACGATGTGCTGCCTGGCTATCCGAGACTGGGTTTGATTCGATGGTTCATGTTGACCTGAGGTCAAGCGCGCCTTACCACTTTGGGTTGCTGGCGCAACGGCCACTGGTTTGAAACATGTAAGAACAAAGGGCACCAGTTGCCACCGATGCCCGTATTTAACGCTTAGCGGTTCCGTCCCGGGCCCATTCCACCACCGGGCCCCATTCCACCCATACCGCCTCCCGGTCCCATGCCGCGACCTTGTCCGCCTCCTTGAACTGGCGGCGTATCCGGCAAGGTCACGCCTTGTTCCTTGGCGCGCACCTGCATCTGCTCATGATGTTGCAGCCGGACTTGCTCACGCTCTTCAGCGGTTTTGGCCGCCCGCAACTTGTTGCGATGCTCAATGCGCTCCTGATTGGTCATCAATTGGCTGCCATAAATCGGAACATCCGCGGCAAAGGAAGCTGTCGACGCCATCAAACCCAACGCAATAGCTGACAGGGCAATCTTCAAAGTGTTCTTGGTCATTTTTCTCTCCCAAAAGACTAATCCATCACTGCTGTGAAATACCTCTGATGAAAGTGGTGAGGTGTTTTTCCATCCCGTCACTTCATTTATAGCCGCTATGACGTAGAAATCAGCATCCGTAACAAAGAGTTGCAACTGGAAACATGAATATTAGACAAAACTGAAATTGCATGGCTATACTTGTAAGTAACTTATTACATACAAACAACCGTGTCCCTTAACGCTCGCCAATCAACCGAGTCTCGTCAGGCAGAAATCATCGCCACCGTGGTGGCTCTGGCTGCCGAGCGAAATCCCGCCGACGTCGCGACGACCGACATTGCCAAGGCGATGAATGTGACGCAGGGTGCGCTGTTCCGCCACTTTCCGACCAAAGAGGCGATGCGACTGGCTGTCATCGAATGGATTGAGATACAGCTGATGGCCAAGCTCGGGGACGCACAAGCATCGGCCCCCGACGTCTTGAGCAGCCTGGAAGCGATGTTCATGGCGCACGTGAAATTCATACGTGAATTTCCCGGTGTTCCGCGCCTGGTCTTTGCCGAACTCCAGCAACCGGATAGTTCGCCTGTGCGGCAGCGCGTTCAACAAATCATGCGGTGCTACCGTCAGATGTTGGCTGAAACCTTGGGTAAAGCCAAAGCTGCGCGCTTGATAAGAGAGGATGTCGATGTCCAGGCTGCCGCTGCGCTATTTCTCGGCGCCATCCAGGGGCTGGTGATGCAGTCCATGCTCGGAGGCGTCTCACCAGATGCCGAAGAGCCGGTACTTGGCGTTCTACGCCTCTACCTTTCCAGTCTGGGAGTCAAATCATGAAACCCGGCCGGTTCATAAGCCGTAAGCTTGGACTCGGGATTTTTGCCGCCATGCTCGTCGCCGGATTCGGTGCGGTTATCGCCCGCTCAGGCCCCTTGTCTCCCACCCAGGTCACGACACTCCGAGTGGAAGCCGGCTCGCTGTCACCAGCGATATTCGGCATCGGCACGGTCGAAGCCCGCCGTAGTTATCTCATCGGCCCGACGGCTGCGGGACGTGTCAAAGCCGTGCATGCGGATGTCGGCGAGACGGTCAAGGCTGGGCAGTTGCTGGCGGAAATCGACCCCGTTGACCTCGATGAACGCCTGCGTTCGACCGAAGCCGCTTATGCCCGGGCGGCCAGTGCCGTCACTGCCGCCGAAGCACAGCGCAAGGATGCCGTGGCCAGACGCCAACTTGCCGAACTCAATGCCAGACGCTATCGCGATCTGGGCGGAAAGAATTTCGTCAGCGCCAGCGCGGTGGAGGGCAAGCAGCAGGAACTCGATTCGGCTCAGGCCGCGGTTGAGGCCAGCGAAGCCAATCTGCAAGGCGCCCGCCAGGAGCAGCTTCGGCTGAAGGCCGACCAGGACGGTATCCGGCAACAGCGCGGCAACCTGCGTCTGCTGGCCCCGCGGGATGGCCTGGTGACGAGCCGCGATGCGGAACCCGGCTCGACGGTGATTGCCGGCCAGGCGGTCCTCCGCCTGATTGAGCCTGATAGCCTGTGGATCAAGGCACGCCTCGACCAGGGGCGCTCGCGCGGCCTGGCCGTAGGTCAAGCGGCGGATATTGTTTTGCGCAGCAATGCCTCGACCCACCTCCCCGGAAAGGTGGCGCGTATCGAGCCGATGAGTGACAGCGTCACGGAGGAGCGCATCGCTCAAATCGCGTTCGAGCGCATTCCCGAGGGATTGAGCGTTGGCGAAATGACCGAAGTCACCGTGAAGACCGGGGCAGCTCAATCCGGACTGCTGCTCCCGAACGCCGCCATCAAACAGATGCCCCAAGGCAGCGGCGTCTGGAAGCTCAAGGACGGCAAACCCAGTCTGATTCTGGTAAAGCTGGGCAACACCGGTCTTGATGGAACCGTGCAGATTCTCGATGGGTTGGCTGTGGGCGACGAGGTGGTCATTCACAGCGAGCGCGACCTCAACGAGGGCGCCCGCATCAAGGTGGTCAACCAACTCGTGGGCAAACCCAAGTGATTAGCCTGGCCGGGCGGGACATCCTGCACTCCTGGTCAAAATTCGTCCTGACCGGCATCGGTCTGGGTTTGCTGATTGGCGTGACTCTGACCATGGCCGGCGTATATCGCGGCATGGTCGACGACGCCAAGGCGCTGCTTAACAACAGCGGTGCCGATATCTGGGTAGTGCAACAGGAGACCCAGGGGCCTTACGCCGAATCGTCGAGTCTGCGCGACGACGTTTATCGTGCCTTGCTGGCGCAGCCAGGGGTTTCCCGCGCGGCCAATGTCACCTATTTGACGATGCAGGTCCGCCTCGGCAATACCGATGTCCGGGCCATGGTGGTCGGCTTCGAACCTGGGCAACCCGGCGAGCCCACCTACCTGGTCGCTGGCCGGCAGATTACTCGCAGCCATTACGAAGCGGTGGCCGATGTGAAGACCGGCTTTCAACTGGGCGACACGATACGCATTCGCCGCCACGACTATCGCGTGGTTGGCCTGACCCGGCGGATGGTCTCGTCGGGCGGCGACCCGATGGTCTTCATCCCGCTCAAGGATGCGCAGGAAGCCCAGTTTCTCAAGGACAACGACGCCATTCTCAACGAGCGGGCCCGCACCAAGGCCAATCCAAGCCTCAACCGACCCAGTGTGCCGGGTCTGCTCGATGCCATCCTGGCGTCACAGAACGCCAATCACAACGTCAATGCGGTGCTAGTTCAGATTGCCCCTGGCAGCGAGTCGGAACAGGTGGCGACTGAGATTCGCCGCTGGAAGCATCTGCAAGCCTTTATCCGCTCTCAGATGGAAGAGATTCTGGTCTCCAAGCTGATTGCCACCTCGGCCAAACAAATCGGTATGTTCCTGGTCATCCTGGCCATCGTCAGCGCCGCCATCGTCGCTTTCATCATCTACACCATGACGCTGGGCAAAATACGGGAGATTGCCGTTCTGAAGCTCATCGGCACCCGCAACCGGACGATTGCCGGGATGATTCTGCAACAGGCCATGGGGCTGGGTCTCATTGGCTTCATGGTCGGCAAGACCGCCGCCACCGTCTGGGCGCCGTTTTTCCCGAAATTCGTCCTCCTTGAACCAGGCGATGCGGTACGGGGATTCATCGTGGTGATGCTCATCTGCGCCCTGGCCAGCACGCTCGCCATTCGGGTCGCCTTGCGTGTCGACCCGGCTACGGCCATCGGAGGTTAAGGTGAAAGGTTTCGGGATTCACATCGAGGGTCTGCGCAAACGCTATGGCGAAGGCGATACGGCGGTCGACGCCCTGAAAGACGTAAATATGACCGTTGCGCCGGGCGAGGTGGTCGGCCTGATAGGCCCATCAGGTTCGGGAAAGAGCACATTGCTGAAATGTCTGGGCGCCGTCATCGAACCGACTGCCGGCAGGATGACCTTGGGTGAAGAGGTAATTTTCGAGAATGGCTGGAAGATTCCGGACCTCAGAGCCTTGCGCCGCGACCGGATTGGCTTTGTGTTTCAAGCACCGTACCTGATTCCCTTTCTGGACGTCACCGACAATGTGGCCTTGTTGCCGATGCTGGCCGGCAAACCGAATGGCGAAGCACGCAAGCGGGCGAATGAACTGCTGGATGCGCTCGATGTTGGTCACCGTGCCAAGGCGAATCCCTCACAGCTCTCCGGTGGCGAGCAACAACGCGTGGCGATTGCCCGCGCCTTGGCCAATCAACCGCCGGTGATTCTGGCGGATGAACCGACAGCCCCCTTGGACAGCGAACGGGCACTGAGTGTCGTACGCATTCTCAACGACATGGCCCAGCAGTTTCGAACCGCCATCATCGTGGTCACCCACGACGAAAAAATCATTCCCACCTTCAAGCGCATCTACCTCATTCGGGATGGCAAAACCTTTGAAGAGCGAGTGAATCGTAGCTAGGCTGTGAAAGCCGTCATTCAGGCCAAACAATTACCAATGGCCGGTCTCTAACCAGAACTGGCCATTTTCTATCGAGACCCCACCGGCAGCTTTTGTCGATCAACGGACCATGGTGACAGGCAGTAGTTCGTCGCCCAAAGCGGTCAGCTTGCAGCGTAGCTGGAGGGGGCCGGTTAGCGCTTCGTCGCGCCGCGTTGGGTATTTCGCGGCTTTTTCTCGCGCTCGTTCCCGGCGTTCCGCCCGGCCTGCGGCTTCGTGGGGTCGGCGTGATCGAGCCAGATCAGCGTGTCGATGTAACTCATGAAGCCCTGCAGGTAGTCCGGCGCGATGTCGCGCATGCGCTCCAGGCTGCGCAGCACGAGGTGTTGGGAATTCATCGGCCCGGCGTTTTCAGGGGCCTGGGCGAGGGTTTGGGTGAGTTGTTGCTCGGTGCTGAGCTTGGACCACTCGTTGCGGAAGTAGGCGACGGACTTGAGTTCCGGGCCTTGCGGGCGGTGGCCGGCCGCGGTGTTTTTCGATTTTGGGCGAATTTTCCGGCTTACCGTAGCATTTGCGGCGGCCAGCGGCATCGTCTCGGCCGGTTCGTGGGCGTGCCCGCTGATGTAGGCGAGGAGGTCGGCGAGCGGGCTGGCGGTGCTTGACTTGGTGATCACGACCGGTGCCGGCGGCAGGCGGCTGGCGAGTTCGTCGGCGGCGGCGCTGATTTTGGCGTTGAGCGTCTGGCGGATGGCTGCCGGCTGCGCGGCGGCGCGGCGGGTCAGCGCTTCGAGGTAGGCGAAGCGGACCGGGTCGCGGTCGGCGGCGCCGCTGGCGCGCAGGGCGTCGAGCCGGGCCGGCAGGTCAGCCATGTCGCCCGCTTCAGCCATTGGCATCCTTGCCGTTGGTGCGGGTCTTGGGCACCGGCGCCATTTCGACGCGGCGGTTGCGGGCGCGGCCGTCAGCGTCGGCATTGTCGGCCACCGGCTGCTGCGCGCCGAAGGCGGCGGCGAAGATGGAGGACGAGGGCACACCGTCCTCGATCAGCGTGCGGGTGACGGTCAGCGCACGCTGGGCGGAGAGTTCCCAGTTGTCGGCGAAGCGGCTGTTGCTGCCGCGCACCGGCATGTCGTCGGTGAAGCCGCTGACCATCAGCATCTGTTCGCTGGCGCCGAGGTAGGCGGCAATGGGCTGGGACAGGCTCTTGAGCAGTTGCTTCCCTTCCGGCTGCAACTGGTCGGAATTGAGCGCGAAGAGCACGTTGCCGCTGATGCCGATCTTGCCGTTGTTGAGCGTCACCCGGCCCGAGGCGAGCGGGCCGGCCAGCGCCTTTTCGAGGGCTTCGCGGCGCTGTTCTTCCTGCTGGCGCTTCTGGATTTCGGCTTCGAGGCTGGTCACCAGTTCGAGTTGCACGCCGAGCACGCCGACCAGGATCAGCACAAAGGCGCCGAGCAGGCCGGCCATGAGGTCGCCGAAAACGGCCCAGACCGGTGTGCTGTGGTCGACGCTGGCGTCGATGTCTTCCATGTTCAGGCCTCGCTACCGGCGACGCGCTGCAGGTCGTCGACCATCTTCTTCTGCGACATGATGCTGAGGTCGATGATTTCCCGCGCTTGGGCGACGTAGTAGGCGAGCTGCTCGTCGCTGCGCGTCAGCGATTTGGTCAGCCCGCCTTCGATGCGTTGCAGGGCGGCCATCATCTTGTCGTTCGATTCGGCGAAGAGCTTGACCGCGGCACCGAATGCCTCGCCCAGGCTGGCCACTTCGAGGGCGCCGCCGGTGATGCTGGCGCCGATCTCGATCAGCTTGCCGGCTTCGCTTTCGACCTTGGCGGCGAACTGGCTGCCGGCGCGTTCGAGCAGCTCGGCCGAGGAGGCGACCAGCGCGTCGATGGCGCTGCGCTGTTCGGTCGAGGCGTGGTTGATGGCGTCGAGCAGGGCGCCCAGCGTTTCCATGATGCGGCTGCGTTCTTCGAGCAGGCTGTTGTCGCGCGCCATGCTGGCCGACAGTTCGTGGCGCAGCTGGCCGATGACTTCGGCCGCCGCCTTGGGCGCCTCGGCGGCGGTCTGCATCAGGCGGGTGACTTCGGCAATGGTCGTTTCGGCCTGGCGCTGATGGGTGGCGACGAGGTCGCGGGCGGTGTCGCCGAGCGTGCCGGTGATCTTTTCCTGCTGCGCCAGGGTGGCATCACCATGTTGCTGCCATTGCGCTTCGAGCTTGCCGGCCATGGCCGTGAGGGCGTCGGTGAAGCTGGCCTGGCGGGTTTGCTCTCCGGTCGCCCAATCGCGTTGCCAATCGGCCTGAGTGGCGCGCATGTCGGCGAGCAGCGCGGCGGTGCGCTGGGCGAAGGTGTCGGCGAGGCTGGTCTGCGTTTGTTCCAGTGCCTGAGTCAGGCGGTCGCTGGCCTGTTCGTGCTTGGCGAGAGCGCTGGTCCAGTTCTCGGAAACCGTATGCACGGTGCCGTCGAAACGCTGGGCGATGCCGTCGAGCTGGCTGGCGACCTGCTCGCTGATCGCCGCCTGCTGGGCTTGCGTGCTCTGGGCGAAGGCGGCGTGGCTGGTGTCGATGGCGGTGAGCAGCGCCTGCGTGCGTTCGCCGAAGGTGTCGGCGACCTGGCTGACCGCCTGATCGAGGCGGCTGGTGACGCCGTCGAACTGGCTGGCCAGCGTGGCGGCCAGTTGCTGCTGGCTGGCAGCGGTGGTTTCGGCCAGCGCCGCGTGTTGTTGCGCGGCGTCGGCCTGGAGCTTGGCCTGGGTGCTTTCGACCGAGGCGAGCAGCGTGGCGGAACGGTGCTCGAAGCTGTCGGCGTAGGCGGTGAGCACGGATTGCAAGTGCTGGTGCTGCGTGTCGGTGGCCTTTTCGTGGCGGCTCAGCGCTTGCGTCCAGGTGTCGCTGACCGTGCCGACGGTTTGCGCAAACTGGCCGGCGATACCGGCCAGCTGGGTTTCGACGGTGCCGAACAGCTTGTCGTGCAGGCCGCGCGTTTCGCCGGCAATGCTCGCCATGGTGGCGGTGACGACGGGCTGGATGGTTTGTGCTGCCACCGTCGCGCTGTCTTTGAGGCTGGTCTTGAGCGATTGGTCGACGGACTGTGCAAGGTCGGTGTACAGCCCCTTGGCTTCTTCATGAAAACGTTGCTGGCCGGCCGCCAACTGCTCGCCGAGCTGGCGGCTCTGTTCGGCCATCTGGCTCATCATGGCGTCGAGCTTGCCGACCAGTTCGGGCAGCGCCTGAGCTTGCACCTGCAGAGCTTTGAAGGTTTCCTGACGCTGGTAGGTCAGCGAGAAATCGCGCAGCACGCTGGCGATCTTGCTGTCGAGCAGTTGTCCGACTTGCAGGCGGTCGCGCCGGCACAGGGCGGAAATCAAGCCGAGCATGGCCGAGGTGGCAACGCCGGCGACCGAGGTGCCGAAGGCGACGCCCAGGCCCTTGACCGGCGCGGCCAGCGCCGAGCGGATGGTTTGCAGGTCGGTGGTGCTTTCCAGCGCCAGGACGGCGCCGTTCAGCGTGACGACCATGCCGAGGAAGGTGCCGAGCATGCCGAGCAAAACCAGCAGGCCGACCAGATAGGGCGTGACGCCGGGGCCGGGCAGGGCGACGCGCTCGCCTTCGATGCGCAGGCGAACGGCGTTTTGCAGGGCGGCAGGCACCTGTTGCAGCCATTCGCCGAGGTGGCCGATGTCGTCCGGGATGTTGCCGAGCGCTTTGGCCAGCGCCGTGGTGTTGGCGTGGAAGCGGCGCATTTCGAGGGCGCCGGCCACATAGACCACGGCGATGATGCAGGAGACGGTAAAGGCCAGCGGGTGGCCGCCGATGTAGCCGACGGCGACCCAGACGACGGCGAACAGGCCGAGGATGAAGGCGAAGAGACTGAGATTGCGGTTCATTGGGGCTTTGTTTCCTTGATTTCGGCCGTGTCGCCAAGAGCGGCGATCAGGCCAACAACCGGCTTGAGGCGCAGTTCCAGTTCGGCGAGCAGCACAGTCTGGGCGTCGTGGCAGAAGGCTTCGAGCCAGCTGCCCGCTTGCGTCCAGGTGGCGGGATCATCGGCGCTGTGGTCGGCAAGGGCGGCACGGTGTTCGGCGTAGCGCTGGTCAAAGCGCTTGCCGAGCATGATCGGGATATTCGACAGCAGATTGCGTTCGCGCACGCTCAGAAATTTCTCGAAGGCGGCGTCGAGGTCGGCCAGTTGCCTGCCCGCCGCCGATTGGCCGGCCAGCGCCTTGCGGGCGTTGGCGCGCAGGGCCGTGATGGCGCCGTTCATGTCGCGCTGGTGGGCGAGGTAGTAGCGGTGGTAAGGCGAGAATTCGGCGGCGCTTTCCGGCGTGGCATTGGGCAGCGGCGTCGGGAAAGGGATGCGCGCCGGCGTGCACGCCGAATCGGCACTGAAAACGCCGTCGTTGCGGATCGAGTCGCCGAGGTTGCCGCGGAGGCGGGCCAGTTGAGCCGGCAGATCGCTGTTGGCCGGAGCGACGGACGTGCCGCTGCCGGCCTCGGTATTGAGGACCGAAAACAGCGTCAGCGCATCCGAAAAGTCCAGCCACTGCCCGAGCCGCTCGCCGAAATCGTATTTCGGATCGGGGACTTCCGGGAGGGTGTCGGACAGGACGCGGACGAGGGCAGAGCGGTTGAAGGTGGCGCGTTGCAATCCACGCGTCATGATCGTGACCTGGTTCGACGTCGAAAGGGGCCGCAAGGCTACTACAACTTTGCGACGCGGTCAGCGGTCTTTGTTAGCCATTGTGCGAGTGGGGATTTCGCTGGGTGGCGGCGATGGTGTGTTGGCATTCGGCGGCTTTTTGGCCGAAGCCGATATCGGGCCTCTGGTTAGAATCCGGTCGAAATGTGCCGGTTATCCGACGGGTGCGTTAGGTTCTCGATCTGACTAATGCAAACTCACGACCCAAAATGTCGGCATGGATATGCCAAAGGGCTTTCTCCGGTAGAGTTCGATAATCAGCATTTAAATCGATTCGATTGTATTGAATCCGGGGAGATTCATGGGACCAACCACATTGAAGACATTCATCGCGAACTTCGGTCAGGCGAACTACCTTTGGCCCGCGTGCCGAGAGCAGGGAACGGTCGCTACATTCGAAGATGAGGACTTGCGACCTTTCTGGGAAAAGGGAGATCGAGCGGGGTACATCGCCTATGCCATCGCTCATAAGAAGTCTGCCGCCGGGATCACGCCCACGAGACCAGTGGCCTCGCGATGGTTCAATCTTGCAACGATCGTCTCGGAGACTGTAGGCGACGTCTGGATTCATCGCGAGAAAGACGAGCTTTGGTGGACAGTCAGCAAGCCCGATCCGGTTCGAACGACTATCGAGCTCTCACGTGATCCAGGCCGAACGGGTCCTCGCGTCTATGTTATGCACAAGCCAGCTCAGATATGGTCGAACAAAGACAAGAAGGGCAGTCGCCTTGTCTGGAAGGCACTCCATCCACGAGCTCGCGAGTTTCTGTTTACTGAGGGAACGCTGCAGCAGTTGGCCGAAGAGAACGCGGCGTATGCTCTTGCGTTGATCGACGGAGATGACCTTTCGGCCTGGCATTCGCAAGCCGCATGGAAGGCCAAGGAAGGGAAATCAGGCAAATCGCCGATAACTGTATACAGCGCAGCCAAGCGTGCAGCCTATCGAATGGCGAAAACAGCGATGGATACCACTGATCACTCAAACGGCCAGGGAGTTCTACGCACGATAAAGAACAAGGAATTCCGCTTCGCGAGCGAGGCTGAACTGCAAGCGTATATTGAAGCGCTGCTAGTTTCTCAGGAGAACCTGTGCGCGATCACCTCAATTCCGCTGCAATTTGACGGCGAATACACGGATATCGAAATGCTTTGCTCCTTGGACCGCATTGACAGTAATGGCCACTACGAAAAGTGCAATTTGCAGGTGGTATGTCGCTTCATCAATCGATGGAAAAGTGACGGTGATGATGCTGAATTCCGGCGATTGGCCCGCCTGCTCCAAACCAGTGCTATGCCTGTATAGCTCGTACCGATTGCAGTAGTTAGTCCAAATGATTGCGATGGGCTGCTTGGCCGAGGCCTAATCATTTGCGAGCGCCGGCAAAGGCCGAGTTCCGCCCTTCATCCTCGAACCGTTCCATAGAAGCCGCAATCACCGTCCATCCGCCGGCAACGCAAACACCACCAGCGCTCCGCCGCGTTTCGAGCCGAACAGCGAATTCCCCCCGGCCGCCACGGCGACGTACTGCACGCCATTGACCGAATAGCTGATCGGCGGGGCGTTGACGCCGGCGCCGCACTGGAATTGCCAGAGCAGTTCGCCGCTGGCGGCGTCGAAGGCGTTGAGGTGGCCGTCGGCTTCGCCGGTGAAGACGAGGCCGCCGGCGGTGGCGAGGACGCCGCCGACCAGGGGTTGCGCGGTCTTGCGCTGCCAGCGGATCTTGCCGCCGTCGCGGGTGGAGATGGCGGTCAGGGTGCCCCAGTTGGGTTCTTCGATGGGCTTCAGTTCGGTGTAGCGGCGCGGCTTGCCGTCCTTGCCGGCGGCCAGTTCGCGCACGGTGTAGCGCATCGGGATGTGCGAGGCGGCGACGTAGGCCAGGCCGCTGCCCGGGTCGTAGGCGACCGGCGACCAGTTGGCGCCGCCGACGGCGCCGGGGCTGACCCGGGTGCCTTCGACGCTGGGCGGGGCGAAGAGGTTCTGCTGCGGGACAAAGGCTTCGGATTTGAAGAGCAGGGCGCCGGTGCGCCGGTCGTGGGCGTAGAACCAGCCGACCTTGGCCGCCTCGCCGACAGCCGGGATGCTGCCGTTGGCGGTGGGCAGGTCGAACAGCACGGGCGGGCTGGCGACGTCGTAGCCCCAGACGTCGTGCGGCACCTGCTGGTAGTGCCAGCGCAGCTTGCCGGTGTCGATGTCCAGCGCGGCGAGGGCGACGGTGTACAGGTTGTCGCCGGGGCGCGAACTGTCGTCGAGTTGCGGCGAGGGGTTGCCGGTGCCGAGGTAGAGCAGGCGCGTTTGCGGGTCGTAGGCCGGGGTGGTCCAGGCCGAGCCGCCGCCGTGTTTGGCGGCGTCGGGGTATTTGGCGAGCGCCGCTTTTTCGCGGGCGATATCGCGCTTGAGCGGCACGCCATCCGGCGTTGTCGGGCGGAATTCGCCTTCCCAGCCGGTGGCGGCGATGGTGTCGAACTGCCAGACGCGCTGGCCGGTCTGGGCGTCAAAAGCGGCATAAAAACCGGGGCGACCGTAGCTTCCTGCAAAACCGACGACGGCGCCGACCGGCGCGTTGGGTGTCGTGCCTTCGAGGTGCAGGCCGTAGCCGACGCCGGTGATGCCGATCACCACCTTGCCATCGACGACCAGCGGCGCCATGTTGGCGCCGACGCCAGTGGTGCCAGTGGGCGCCTGGCGGCGCAGGCCGTCCTGGCTGTCGAGCAACTCGACGGCTTCGGTCGGGCCGCTGTCGGTGGCCAGCGGCACGTCCCACACCGGCTTGCCGGTCCTGGCGTCGAGGGCGATCAGCCGGGCGTCCACGGTGCCGATGAAGACCTTGCCGTAGGCGACGGCAAGGCCCCGGCTGGCCGGGCCGCAGCACATCTTGTCGGTGACGCGCTGGTGCTCGTAGCGCCAGAGTTCCTGGCCGCTGACGGCGTCGATGGCGACGACGTGGTTGTAAGGCAGCGCCAGGTACATGACGCCGTCGACGACCAGCGGCGTCGCCTGGAAGGAGGCCGGGATGCCGGTCTGGTAGATCCAGCGCGGCGCCAGTTGGCGGACGTTGGTCCGGTCGATGGCGGCGAGCGGCGAGAAGCGCTGGTTGGCATAGTCGCGCCCATAGGACAGCCAGTTGGCGGCGTCCTGCGGCGCGGCGAGCAGGCGGCGGTCATCGACCGGGCCGGCGAGGGCGATGGAAGCAGCAGTAGCGAAGACGGGGATGGCCAGGGCAAAGCGAGGGAGGTTCATGACTGGACTCCGGAGCGGTGATGCGGCCAGTATTGCAAGCCGCCCGGGGCGAATCCAGGGCAATTTGCCTGTTAATCGTGGCGATTTTACGGAAAAGTGTGCTTCAGCCGTGGTGGCTGGTGGCTCAGGCGTCGCGGGCGGCCGGTATGGCCTCCATGCCGCCGGTCAGGCAGGCAAAGCAGGCGGGCAGGTTGCCGGCCAGTTGCCAGCCGAACAGGACTTCCTCGGCGTCGGCCAGCGAGGCGCCGGTACACAGAATGTACTCGGCCCGCTTGGCGAAGGTCGCCAGGCGCCGCCACATCAAGTCTTCTCCGCGCTTCCTCTCGGCCATGATCCGCTCCCATCTCTACAGCGCGCACAAATGCTCCGGCGAACTGTCGCTGCTTCCTGATCGTTAGATAATGGAGTTTTTGTAGAGTTCAGCGAATTAATTGATTTTATAGATTAGCTGGCGGCAGCGTGTTGCCGGGTGTAAGGATTGGGCGCCGTATACGACTAATGGGAACTACGGCTCGAAACGAACCGTCAACCCAGGGCAAAAAGGCGTCGCCGGACGATCAGGTTTGAACGGCGCCCGATGCCAGAGAAAGGTAATGCGATGTTTTCCCGTCAAATGTTACGAGGAGTGATCTTGGCTATCTCCACCAGTTTCCTGATCAGCGCCGGCGCCGCCGAGAAGGCCTCGGCCAATGGCGGCAAGAGCCCGGCCAAGGCGGGCACTGTCGATTCCATCGTGCTCGGCATGGGCTGCTTCTGGGGCGCCGAGAAGCGCATGGCGGCGATTCCCGGCGTGCTCGATGTCGAAAGCGGCTACGCCAACGGCGAGGTCGCCGGCACCTACCAGTCCATCCTGAGCCACGAACAGGCCTTGCGCGCCGGTAAATCGACCCGCCGCAACCACGCCGAAGTGATCAAGGTCAGCTTCGATACCAGCAAGGTCGATCTGGAAAGGGTCTTGATTGCTTTCTGGGAAAGCCACAATCCGACGCAGGGCGACCGTCAGGGCAACGATGTCGGCAGCAACTACCGCAGCGCCATCTATACCCACGACGAGGCGCAGTTGGCCGTTGCGTTGCGCACCAAGGAGGCTTACCAGGGGGCTCTGAAGGCCCGCAAGTTCGGCGCCATCACGACCGAGATTGCGCCGCTGAAAGCCTACTTTACGGCCGAGGAATACCATCAGGACTACCTGGTCAAGAATCCGAACGGTTATTGCGGATTGGGCGGCACCGGCGTCAAGTATCCGACCGACAAGGCCGCTGCCTCGACGATCCAGCCGGCCCCCGTCCAGGCCCCGCGGCTGGATGGCAAGGCGCTGAACGCCGAGCGGCAGCTGGTGGTCTTCGAAGCCGAGGACTGCGCGTTCTGCCGGCAGTTCAAGGCCGAGGTGCTGGACCACTGGAAGTCGCCGGTCGCCATCGTCCGCACGCTGAACCCCGAGGCGCCGACCGGCTGGTCGCTGGAAAAAGCGCTGTTCGCCACGCCGACCATCGTGCTCTTCGAGAAGGGCAAGGAGGTATCGCGTTATACCGGCTACAACGGCGAAAAGGGGCGCTTCTGGAAATGGCTGGGCTATCGTCTGCTGAGCCCGGAACAGCAGAAGATCGCTTTCGAGCAGGGGACCGAACGGCCTTTCACCGGCTCCAATCTCGATGAAAAGCGGCCCGGCACTTTCGTCGATCCGATCAGCGGCGCACCGCTCTTTCGCAGCGACAGCAAGTTCGAGAGCGGCACCGGCTGGCCGAGTTTCTTCAACCCGCTGCCCGGTTCGATCACGCTGCACGAGGATGTCAGCCTCGGCATGAAGCGCGTCGAGGTACGCAGCGCCAGTTCCGGCATCCATCTCGGCCATGTCTTCAACGACGGCCCGCCGCCAACCGGCAAGCGCTACTGTATCAACGGCAACGTGCTGAAGTTCGTGCCGGACGCCGGCAAGTAGCGGAGGGGCAAGTAGTCGACGGGGCCGGCGGGCCCCGTTGTCTTTTTGGCTTGTCGCAAAGTCGACAAGCGGCAGCGCCTCCGAAGCCCCCGGGCAAGGACTGGCGGGCTTTCCTTTCTTGGCACTGCTCTTGCGTTGCAGGGCTCATCCTGTCTTTCGAGCTTCCAATGCCATGAGTTCTGTCCCACCCGCTGCCTTTGCCTGCGTTTCCGCTGCCGATGCCGTCGCCTTGCTGCGCGCCGAACCGGACGCCATCGTTTTCGACGTGCGCGATCTGGCCAGCTACCGGAAGGCGCATGTCGATGGCGCCGCCCATCTGTCCGAAGACCGCCTGCTGGCCTGGACACGCCGCCTGGCGAAGGAGGCGCCGGTGGTGATTTATTGCTACCACGGCAATGCGAGCAAGATCTACGCGCAGATGTTTGTCGTTTTTCGCCATACGCGGGTGTTCAGCGTCGATGGCGGTTACGAGGCGCTGGCCGCCACGGTCGCGGCATGACGGCGGACGAGGTGAGCGCCTGGGTCCGGGCGCATCCGCTGTCGGCGAGCGACGTCGATTGCGCCACGGCGGTCATGCTCAAGATTCTCGATGGCAAGTGCAAGATGGGCGCGGTCGACAAGGTGGTCATGGCCCGGCTTTACGACGTCGTCAGGGATCGCCCCGGCCTGCGTTTGGGCGACGAATGCCACGCCCTGATCGCCAGCGCACGCAGCGATGCCAGCGAGGCGATGAAGATTTTCGTTTATGAAAAGCGCGTGCTGGCCGAAACCGCGATTTCCCGTCCGGTGATGAAGGCTTTCAAGGCGATGATCCGGGAACAAGAGCTGTTTGCCGGGCTGGGCGAAGAGGAGGTCGCGGAATGACCATGAAGTTCTACATGACGTCAGGCTCCTGTTCCACCGGCATCCACATCCTGCTTGAAGAATGCGGCCTGGTTTTCGAGGCCACCATCGTCAATCTGCTGGCCGGCGATCAGTACAAGAAGGACTACGCGGCGATCAACCCCAAGGGCAGCATCCCGGCGCTGGTCCTCGACGACGGCACGGCGCTCACCGAGTTTTCCGCCGTCGCCTGGTGGCTGGCACGCAGCTACCCGAAGCGCAAGCTGCTGCCGGAAAGTTTGAAGGACGAGGTGGAGGTGTTGAGCGTCATGAACTATGCCGTGCATACGCTGCACAGCCAGGGCTTCGCCCGTATCTTCACCACCGAACGCTTCGCGCCGAGCAGTGCCGACCACGAATCGGTCAAGGCGCAGGGGCGGCAGATCATCGACAAGGCCTTTGCCATCGTCAATCGCCAACTGGCAGGGCGGCAATACGTCGTCGACCACTTCACCATTGCCGATGCCGCGCTGTTCTACGTCGAGTTCTGGGCCGAACGCATCGGCATCACATTGCCCGAAAACTGCGCCGCCCATTACCGGCGGATGCTGACCCGGCCAGCCGTACGGCTGGTGCTGGCCGAAGAGGGCTACGCCTCGGTGTTGCGCTGAATGCGGCGCTGAATGCTACGGTAAGCCGGAAAAAAAGCCCAAAATCGAAATTCCGGCGATTCCCCGGAAAAGCGCTCTGGAAGCCGGATACGGCCGATTGCCTAGTTTCTGGGCAGGGCGGCTAACTCCTTGTTGCCTTGGGTCTTGTAGAGGACTGCTAACGGGCAATGCACAGACTTATCCACAGAAACTGTGAATTAACGGGAAGCCCGAGTCGGCTCGCAGGTGGATCAAAACTTGCGTGGCCTTAGCCAAGTAGTGAGTTCTCCTTTGCTTATTGTCGTCAATCGAACCGGAGGTGGATCATGAACCATCATCAACAGCAGTTCACCCGGCTTGCAACCGGCAACCGCCACGCAGGCGCCACGCTGTGGAGCCCGGCGGTTTTCCCGACGCACTCAGGAGAACCGCGATGCCCCCCCGCCTGAACGAAGAAACGATGTTCTGGATGCGCCTCGGCGCCTTTGCCTGCCTGGCGGAGTACGTGCTGTCGACCGGCGCCTCGCTGGACGATGCCGAAGAGTTCCTGCTCGGCTGCCACAGCCTGCCGAGCAGCCTGCCGTCGCGCTACGCCTGCCTGTCCGGCGGCGCGGCGAACACGACGGTTTACGGCTAGGCGCGCTGCACCAGACTGACCCGCCGCGCCCCGGGATGGTGCTTACGGGCAGTTCATCGGGACCGCGGTGACGGGGGTCGGGATGTTGCGCGCTGGCGCTTTGTCCGTCATGTTTGCCGGGTAGCGCAGCACGAATTTGCTGTCTTCGATCTTCTGCTGCAGACAAGGCCAGCAAGCGCGGCGCCAAGGAGCATCAGGCTGGCCGGTTCGGGAATCGGGGTCTGGGTACAGAGCTGGATCGCTGAGTCAGCACCGAATCCCGTCAGTGATTCGTTGAGATTCGCCAATGGGACCATATTTTGAAAACGGGCGAAGGCAATGCTGGCGAATACCGGGCCCGTTGAGAAATTGCGGCATGTCGCCGAGCTCGCCTGCTGCTCCCACCACATTGTCCCGATTTGGTTGCTCCCTGCCAAATCGTCGAATAGCGAGAGTCTTGCCACCAGAAAGTCGCTGCTCTCCCCGTCGAAATCGACGCTTCCCAAAGCAACCTTAGGTACTACCGGCAGGCCACCGAGCGTCCAATGGGATTCCGAGATGCCGACCTCGATATTTTCTGGATTTTCAGCAGTTGATGAATTTTCGAAGACAAAGAAGCGGAAACAATTAGATTGCCCGGTAACAAGGGAAAATCCATCGTAAGTTAGCCCGACCTTTTTGCTTCCGTCGTTTTCGGCCGTAAACAAGCCTTCGACGGACATGTCCTTTGGCGAGACCAGGGTTATATGAAAGTCATTAACCACGCTGCTGGTCGTATTCTCGATGCAGGTATTCACCTGCAATCCGTAGGCTGGTTGCATGCCGGCTACTGTAAAAGCCAGCAATATGCTGCCG
>CAIXSK010000088.1 GCA_903922075.1 uncultured beta proteobacterium
GGGTATGCCACCGGCCACGGCCGCTTCGAAGGCGACCATGACGCCCTTCTGCTGAGCGGCGGTAAAAATCTCCGTGCCATGCACGGCGAGCAGCGCCTTGTTGGCGGTAACGACATGCTTGCCATTGGCGATGGATTGCATGACCACTTCCTTGGCCACGCCATAACCGCCGACCAGCTCGACGATGATGTCGATTTCCGGGTCATTGACCAGCGAGAAAGCGTCGTCCGTGACTCGGGCGGCGCCACCGGTCACCTGTTTGGCCAGCTCGACATTCTTGTCGGCCACGGCAGTAATCTGGATCGGACGTCCGGCACGGCGGGTAATTTCCTCCGCGTTGCGCTTGAGAACGGTCCAGGTGCCACCGCCGACGGTGCCGATGCCGATAAGGCCAACATTGATAGGTTTCATTTTAGTGGTTAGTTATGAGTAGTTAGTTATTAGCAATCAGAGGTTAGGTGTTGCTAGTGACTAGCAAGCAGCAACTCCCGACTAGTTCGTTCCGTGACGTTTGCGATAGTTTTCGAGGAAGCGGGCGATACGGCCGATGGCTTCCTTGAGGTCATCCTCATGCGGCAGGAAAACCAGACGAAAATGGTCTGGATGCGGCCAGTTGAAGCCCGTTCCCTGGACCAGCAGCACCTTTTCTTCCTGCAGCAGTTCGCTGATGAACTGCTGATCGTTCTTGATCGGGTAAATCTTCGGATCAAGCTTCGGGAACATGTACAGCGTCGCCTTCGGTTTGACGCAGGTCACCCCGGGGATGGCCGTGATCAGTTCATGGGCGATATCGCGCTGGCGACGCATGCGGCCGCCTTCGGCGACCAGATCGTCGATGCTCTGGTAGCCGCCCAGGGCCGTCTGGATGCCGTGCTGCCCGGGCGCATTGGCGCACAGGCGCATCGAGGCCAGCATGTCCAAGCCTTCGATGTAGTCCTTGGCATGACGTTTGTCGCCGGAAACGACCATCCAGCCGGCGCGATACCCGCAGGAACGGTAGTTCTTCGACAGACCATTGAAGGTGATGGTCAGCACGTCGTCGGACAGCGCAGCCACCGACGTGTGCTTGACACCGTCGTACAAGACCTTGTCATACACCTCATCGGCGTAAATGATCAGGTGATGCTGACGGGCGATGTCGATGATTTCGCACAGCAGGTCGTCCGGATACAGCGCCCCGGTCGGATTGTTCGGATTGATCAGGACGATCGCCCGGGTATGAGCGTTGATCTTGCTGCGAATGTCGTCGAGATCGGGCAGCCAGCCCTTCTCCTCGTTGCACAGATAGTGTTTCGGCGTACCGCCCGACAGACTGATCGCCGCTGTCCAAAGCGGATAATCCGGCGCCGGAACCAACACCTCGTCGCCGGCATCGAGCAAGGCATTCATCGCCATGACGATCAACTCGGAGACGCCATTGCCGACGTAGATGTCTTCCAGCGTCACGCCCTTGATACCCTTTTGCTGGGTGTAGTGCATGATCGCCTTGCGCGCCGCGAAGATACCCTTCGAATCCGTATAACCGGCCGCGTTGGGCAGGTTGCGGATGATGTCCTGCTGGATTTCCTCGGGCGAATCGAAGCCGAACGCGGCCAGGTTGCCGATGTTCAGCTTGATGATCTTGTGGCCCTCTTCCTCCATCTGCTTGGCCTTCTGCAGCACAGGGCCGCGAATGTCGTAGCAGACGTTGGCGAGTTTGGCGGACTTCTTGACGTGTTTCATGGGAGTCTTCCGGCGTGGCGGCTTATGGCCCGTAAAGGCCAAAGGTATAATCCTACTTTATCGCATGGTGCACCGCAATTTCGGCGGGCTTTTCGGAATGATCGCATAGTGAAACTTCACGTACCCAATACCGCAGGACTCAACCTGTTCACCGCCTATGGCGACGACTATGCTGCGGTCAACCAGGAAAAATATACAAAAAACCTGATCCTGCTGCCCGAGTCGATCATTCACGAATGGACGACGGCAACGCTCGACACGCTGAGCGAAGCAGAGATGCGGGTCTTGCTCGACCTCGGCACCGAAATCGTCCTGCTCGGCACCGGCAAGCGTCTGCGCTTCCCGCCAGCCCCCCTGCTCCGTCCTTTCGCCCCGGCCGGCATTGGACTGGAGGTCATGGACCTGCAGGCTGCCTGCCGGACCTACAACATCCTCGCCGCCGAAGGCCGCAAGGTCGCCGCAGCCCTGCTCTTCGACTGATCAGTTGCGTCCGTAGGTGTCCTCGAAACGGACGATGTCGTCTTCGCCGAGGTAACTCCCCGACTGCACTTCGATCATTTCGAGCGGTACCATACCCGGGTTTTCCAGACGGTGCTTGGTGCCCAACGGAATATAGGTTGACTGGTTTTCGGTGACCAGAAATACCTCGTCGCCTCGGGTAACTTTGGCGGTTCCGGTGACCACGATCCAGTGCTCAGCCCGATGGTGATGCATCTGCAGCGACAGGGAAGCACCCGGTTTGACGCAAATCCGCTTGACCTGGAAACGCTGCCCGGCGTCCACCCCGTCATACCAGCCCCAGGGCCGATGAATTTTCCGGTGAGCCTGTGCCACCGAACGTTTCTCGGCTTTCAGGCGGTCGACGATTTTCTTGACGTCCTGGGTGGCATCATGATGCGCGACCAGCACTGCATCGTTGGTTTCAACCACGATCAGATCGTTCAGACCGATACAGGTCACCAGCCTGCTTTCCGACACGGCCAGGGTGTTTCGGCAAGCTTCGAGCATGACATCGCCGCGCACGCTGTTCCCTGCTTCGCACTTGGGCAAGACCTTCCACAGCGCATCCCAGGCACCGACATCCGACCAGCCCGCCGAGAGCGGAATAACCGCACATTTCGGCAGATTTTCCTGACCACCCGAAAGCCGCTCCATGACGGCATAGTCGATGGAATCGGAAGGGCATTGCTCGAATGCAGTACGGTCGACCCGGACGAAATCCCCGTCCTGCGTCACACCTCTCAAAGCAGTCGTGCAAGCCCCCAGGATATCGGGGCGACAGGCGGATAGTGCCGATAGCCAAGTCGAAGCGCGCATCACGAAGATACCGCTGTTCCACAGGTAACTCCCGGTATCCAGATATGCCTGGGCGGTTTCGCGGTCGGGTTTTTCGACGAAACGACGAAGCATGAATGCCTGGCTATCGCCCGCAAGGTTTTCACCGCACTGGATATAGCCATATCCAGTCTCCGGACAATCCGGCGTAATACCGAACGTTACAGCAAGCCCCTGCTCGGCGAGAACAACCGCCCGACCAAGGGCCTCCAGAAATACCGCGCCATCCAGAATCACATGGTCGGCAGGCATGACAACCAGCGCCGGATCTTCTCCTTCCCGTGTTGCCCAAAGCGCAGCCAAGGTCAGCGCCGGCGCCGTATTGCGTCCAAACGGTTCGAGCAGAATCCGGCCTTGCTTACCCAGCAAGCGAATCTGCTCGGCCACCACAAAACGATGCTCCTCGTTGCAAACAAGTATCGGACTTCCGACATTAGGGAGACCATCCACTCGCTTGACAGTTTCCTGCAGCATCGAATTATCGCCGACAAGCGGCAAGAGCTGCTTCGGGTATTGCTCCCGTGACAATGGCCACAAGCGGGTTCCGGCTCCACCGGACAGGACGACAGGTATCACATGAGTCATTTGCAGAAATCTTCTTCAATACGTATGAAAAGGCTTGGTGCCGGTTAATCCAGCTTCTTCAGGTATTCCTTGGTAAATATCTTGTCCGGCAAGTCGCGAAGCTTCATTTCGCTATAGTCAAGGACGGATTTTTCACCGCTGCGCAGCGCATCCTCCATGACCAATCTGGTCGGTCGAACCCGTCCGGCCAGGGTCTGGAAGTTTTCGTAGCTGCATTTCTTCAGGAGGCGATTGGAGAGCGAGTAAAACTCTGCCCTCAACGGCCAACCGGATTTTTCATTGACCCAGTAAACCACCCGTTGATAGGTCACACTGCGATCAACTGCAACCAGTTCGAGCACATGATAGTTGTCACTACCAATCTTTTCGCTGCCCACGATCTTTGGATTGTAATCGCCGGCAAAATTGGCTCTCGCCAAATCCCCGTTGGCCACCTGTCCGGTCAGGCGCTGAGCTAGAGAAATCCGGACCGGTTGTGATACATCTGGCATGAATACCCACAGGTCGCGGCCTTTCATCAGGATTATCTGTCCACGCTCGGCGGCCGGCTCGGTTACCATGACAACCGTATTCTCGTTTCCCTTGGAAAGAACACGATATTTCCGGAGTTCTGGGTCTTTGTCGGGACGTAAGGAATTTATTACAATGTCAACCTGAAACCCATCGGCCGGGAAGCGAACCTTGTCAGCCTTTTCCACTATACTTCGCGCAAGTGCATCATCAGTTGGCGCAGCTGTGTTTCCTTCCGCCAATACGGTCATCGACTGGAGCAATAAGAACATGCCGGACGCCAGGGTAAATAACCATCTGCCATTCCGTTTGCAGTCATTTCCTAGCATGAGCGCTCTCCCGCATTATCACGATACAACCACCGACATCATCAAACCATGAGCGTTGTCCGAATCGAACACGTCTACAAGGACTACCAGCTCGGCGAACAAACCGTCCAGGCTCTCCATGATATTACATGGTCCATTGATGCCGGTGTCTTTCTCGCCATCTCCGGTCCATCGGGCAGCGGCAAGACCACCTTGCTTAACCTCATCGGCTGCATTGACAAACCGACCCGTGGCAAGCTTTTCATCAACGAGGAAGACGTCTCCGAAAAATCGGCCAACGAACTGGCCGATCTGCGCGCTCACTCGATTGGTTTTATCTTTCAAACCTTCAACCTGCTCCCGGTTCTTTCCGCTGCTGAAAACGTCGAATACCCGCTACTGCGCCGCACGGATATTTCCGCGGAAGAGCGTAAGATGCGCGTCGATTACTTTCTCAACATCGTAGGCCTGAGCAAATTTGCCGACCACCGCCCTAACCAGCTTAGCGGCGGACAGCGGCAGCGCGTCGCCATCGCCCGTGCCTTGGCCATCAAGCCGAGCATCGTACTGGCAGATGAACCGACGGCTAACCTGGATAAGGCTACAGGCCGGGAAATCCTGACCCTGATGAAGCAAATCAATCGTCACCTCAAAACCACCTTCATCTTCTCGACGCACGACCAAAAGGTCATCGACCGCGCCGACCGTTTGGTCCAGATGGAAGACGGCTACATTACAGCCTTCGGCGTTCGCAGCGAAGGCGAAAAAACATGGAATCTGGCCCGTGTCCGCCCCCTGTCTGAACCCGACGACGAACAACCAGCACCTCAGGAAATCCAGTGATCGCTTCGAACTCCATCCACCGCCTGACCACTATTGCAGCCTGTTGCCTGGCGCTCGGCACTCACGCCGCCGACGATGATCTCCTTGGCCGTGACACGCTATTCGGTGACGACCTGCCCAAGGCATCCTCGACGCGCGATAACGGCCCCGGTATCAAGGGTTTCGTTCAGTTCGAAGCGGCCAGAACTACGGCTGACCCGGAACACTGGTCCAAATTGCGTACGCGCGCCGAACTGTGGAGTTCAGGAAAACTCAGCGACAGTCTCAAATGGAAGCTGGGCGCCCGCATCGACTACGACTTCGTCTATGGAATAAACGACCGCTACCCCGCCGATGTCGAAAGGAACCAACGCCACAACATCGAGCTTCGTGAAAACTATCTCGACTACAGCACAGGAAACTGGGATCTGCGCCTGGGCAAGCAACATGTCGTTTGGGGCGAGATGGTTGGCCTTTTCTTCGCCGACGTAGTGTCCGCTCGCGATCTTCGCGAGTTCATTCTTCCCGAATTTGACCAGATGCGAATCACCCAGTGGGCCGCTCGCGCCGAATATTTCCGGGACGATTTCCACGCCGAATTGCTCTGGATTCCTGTCGCGAGCTACGACAAAATAGGCAAGCCGGGGGCTGAGTTCTACCCCTATCAACCTACGTTTGGCTTTGCCAATGTTAT
The DNA here is from genome assembly GCA_903922075.1 of uncultured beta proteobacterium. GTDB lineage: Bacteria > Pseudomonadota > Gammaproteobacteria > Burkholderiales > Rhodocyclaceae > Azonexus. Next base: position 5,977 of record CAIXSK010000088.1, read on the forward strand.
CTATCGCGGGGAAAAACGCCCCGATCGCGATGCGGACAACATGAACTACGGCCTTCGACTCTCGACGCTGAAAAACGGCTGGGACATTTCCGGCTTTTACTACCGCAGCACCGATATTAGCCCGACCTTCTACCGCACCGTCGTCGACCCTACACCGATCACCGGCACCATCGAATATCAGGCCCGCCACGACCGCATCCATCAATATGGCGCCACCGTTTCCAAGGATTTTGGCGATATTGTCTTCAAGGCAGAAGGCGTCTATACCCGTGGGCGCAGTTTCACCACGCTGGATCCGGCTGACCCCGATGGTCTCGTCCGGCAGAACACTGTCGACTGGGCAGCCGGCCTGGACTTCACGTTCCCTGCTGAAACACGCTTCAACGTCCAGTTTTTCCAGCGCTATTTCGCCAATCACGACAGCAACCTGATCCCTGCAAAACACGAGAACGGCTATAGCTTGTTGTTAAACAACAAGTTCTTCCACAACTGGGAAGCACAAGCCTTACTCATTTCCAGCCTGAATCGTTCGGACTGGCTGTTCCGCCCTCGCCTGAGCTGGAACTTCCAACGGAACTGGCGCTGGGTGGTCGGCGCCGACGTTTTCCACGGCCCCCAATCGGGGCTGTTCGGCCGCTATGACGCGATGGACCGCGCCTATTCGGAAGTTCGCTATACCTTCTGACTGACGTTCTGCTTGAATGCTGGCTGGCGACTTGGAATGCTACGGTCGCCCCGAAAAAACCGGCAAAATAGAAAAAGCCGCCCAGATAATACTGGACGGCTTTTCTACATCGGTGATCCAAAGAACCCGGATCACGCCTTATTGCTGGATCAGGCCTTGGAAGCGCGACGACGCATGGCACCCAGACCCACCAGGCCGAGGCCCATCAGCGCCAGGGAAGCGGGTTCCGGAACGACTTTCACCAGATAGGCATCACCGGCAGAGGCAACGAACAGGGTTGCACAGGTTGCAGCACCGTCGAACGAGCAGTCATCAAAGCCAGCGTTGCCGGTCACGTTGTTGTTCGTCACAGCTTCGAACAGCACTTCGCCAGCGGCCATGGCTGCGTTCAGGGAATTACCGTCGCTATCCA
>CAIXSK010000089.1 GCA_903922075.1 uncultured beta proteobacterium
CTGCAATTCAGTGCCTGGGGGATTCAAATTATAAAAAAGCTCTGCTACAATTGACGCTCTTTGCAGTTGAGAGAAATCATTAGTTCTCTCAGCAGCCATCGGAGTGTAGCTCAGCCTGGTAGAGCACTGCGTTCGGGACGCAGGGGTCGCATGTTCGAATCATGTCACTCCGACCAAAAATCAACAGAAGCTTACGGAATTCCCGTAGGCTTTTTTTGTTTCTGGGGTGGCCGATGAAATATCTGATCTTGTTTGCGTTTTTGGGTGCGCTCTGGTGGGTGTGGTCCAAGCGCAATGCTTCAGGCGACAATGCGTCGACGAAGCGGCCTGCTCAAACCCCCGAAAAGATGGTGACCTGCGCCCATTGTGGCGTCTATTTTCCGGAAAGCGATGGGCTGGTCGAAGAAGGCTTGGCCTATTGTTGCGAGGCGCATCGGGTCGCCGGGCCTACGGCGGGGCGTTGATGTCGGATTGGCTGTCATCGACTTGGGAGGCCAACTGGCGTTCGTTCCAGTATTTCAACCTCTACCGGCTGGTGCTGGCGGCATTTTTTTGCCTCGCCATCATTTTCCCGCATGAATGGACCTCGCGCCTGAATCTGCTGCCATCGCCCATGCTCTTCGGGCTGACCGGGGCGTACATGGTGGCTACGATCACCGGCTTGCTGCTGGCGACCCATTGGCAGCATCGCTTCAACCGCCAGTTGTCGACCCAGGTCATGGTCGATATCGCAGTGGTCGGTGCCTTGATATTCCTGAGCGGTGGTGTGGGCAGCGGGCTGAGCGTCCTGCTGCTGGTTTCCCTGGCTGCGGCCAGCCTGGTGGGGCGCGGGAGGCTGGTGTTGTTCTATGCTGCGGTGGCTACCGTGGTCATACTGCTCATCCAGTTTTACGGCATCGTGGCGCATGGCTTCGACCCGGCTTCGATCGTCCAGGCCGGACTGATTTCGGCCGGATTCTTCGCGACGGCGATCCTTGCCCGCCTGCTCGGTCAGCGGGTGATGATCAACGAGGATTTGGCCAGGCGCCGCGGCGAGGCGCTGGATAACCAGATCCACATCAGTCAGCGCATTGAGGAGCGAATGCTGGACGGTGTGTTGATCGTTTCACGCAGCGCTTCTGTATGTCGCTTCAATCCAGTAGCCAAAACCATGCTGGCTTTGCCGGATGGTGACAAAGCCCTTCAGTTGGCGGCGCAGGTTCCCGTGTTGGCGGATGCATTGGCCGGATGGATCGCGGGCGCCGGTGACGATAATTTGCTTTTTTGCGGGCCCGACGGCCGGGAGTTGCGTGCCCGTTTCGAACGGACGAACAGTTCTGCGGGCGAGGTGCTGGTTTTTCTTGAGGATTTCGGTCGAATCAAGGAACGTGCGCAGCAATTGAAACTGGCCTCCCTGGGGCGCCTGACCGCCAGTATTGCCCACGAGATACGCAATCCGCTATCGGCGATCGGTCATGCCGGGGAGTTGTTGCGCGAAGAGCGCCGCTCGGAGATGCAGGAGCGCCTGCTGCGTATCCTGAACGACAATGTTCTCCGTCTCGATCGCATCGTCAAGGACATTCTTGAACTGGGCCGGCAGAAGCGGGCGGAGCCGGAGTTGCTGCGGGTGGACGAATTTTGCGCTGGCTTCGTTGAACATTTTTCCTCCGCCGAAGGCTTGCCGCCCAACATCCTCGTACTTGAGGCGCCGACGCATCAGTTCCTGTGCTTCGACCGTTCGCATCTGCATCAGATTTTGTGGAATCTGGTCAGTAACGCCCTGCGCCATTCCTCCAAAGGTCCCGGGGCGGTGCGCATCGAGGTGGGGGCCGGAGCAAGCGAGGGGCGCGTAGAATTGCATGTCGTCGATGATGGTCCGGGGGTTCCGGAAGCGGTGCGCGAGCAGATTTTCGAACCCTTCTTCACGACGCATACGCAGGGGACGGGACTTGGGCTGTTCATCGCACGCGAATTGTGCGCGACCAACGGGGCGAGTCTGGAGTTGCTGGCCTCGGCATCCGGGGCGCATTTCATTGTTGCAGGGAGAAACGACACGTGTCAGTTGCCAGAACCGAACGGCGCCCACGGGGCGAACTGAGTCGGGTTCTCGTCGTTGATGACGAGGCCGACATTCGCGAACTGATTGATTTGACGTTGGCCCGCATGGGGCTGGCGACCGAGTGCGTCGGTTCGGTCGGTGAAGCAAGGGCGGCACTGGCGGCTGGCGACTTCCAGCTTTGCCTGACTGACATGCGCCTGCCCGACGGCGAGGGGCTGGAAATCGTCCGGCTGATCACCGAGCATCATCCGCAGACGCCGGTTGCCGTCATTACTGCCTACGGCAGTGCCGAGAATGCGGTGGCCGCGCTGAAGGCGGGTGCATTCGATTATCTGGCCAAGCCGGTCGGGCTCGAGCAGTTGCGCGCCCTGATCAAGTCTGCCCTGCGCCTGCCGGGTGGGGGCCAGGATAGCGAAGATCCGCTGCAGTCGCTGATCGGCGATTCGCCGAGCATGCAGCAGGTGCGAGCGATGATCGAGAAGCTGGCGCGCAGCCAGGCACCGATCTATATCTCGGGCGAGTCCGGTAGCGGCAAGGAGCTTGCAGCACGGCTGATCCATAGCCGCAGTGCGCGTGCCGCCGGGACGTTTGTGCCGGTGAACTGCGGCGCTATCCCTGAAAACCTGATGGAGAGCGAGTTCTTCGGTTACCGCAAGGGAGCGTTTACTGGTGCCGACAGCGAGCGGGAGGGCTTCTTCCAGGCGGCCAGTGGTGGAACCTTGTTTCTCGACGAAGTCGCCGATCTGCCGCTGGCCATGCAGGTCAAGCTGCTGCGCGCCATTCAGGAAAAGCGGGTGCGCAAGGTCGGTAGCGTCACCGAAGATCCGGTCGATGTGCGCATCATCTGCGCCACGCACCGCAATCTCCGGGAGCTGGTCGACAAGGGCGCTTTCCGCCAGGACTTGTATTACCGGCTGAATGTCATCGAACTGCGCATGCCGCCCCTGCGCGAGCGTCTGGAAGACATCTCGCCGCTGGTCGACGCCATCCTGCGCCGGGTATTCGGCGAAAATACGCCCAAGCTGTCGAGTGGCGCACTGAAGGCGCTGGAGTTCTACTCCTTCCCCGGCAACGTCCGCGAACTGGAGAACATCCTCGAACGGGCGACCGCGCTGTGTTCCGGCGAAACCATCGAGGTCGACGACCTCCATCTCGGACCGGAGGAAATGCCGGGGGGCGAGGCGCCGGGTCGCGGCAGCGAGACGCTGGACGACTACCTCAACCGCCTGGAACGGCAGGCCATCCTGGAGGCCCTGCAAAAGGCCGAGGGCAACCGGACGGCTGCTGCCCGCTTGCTCGGCGTGACCTTCCGGTCGATGCGCTATCGGCTTGAGCGCCTGGGCATCGAATGAGCGCGTGGTCGGCTGATGGCTGGCTGGCTGGCGCCCAGTGGCTGCCATCCCCCAATTTCGGCGATCGGCCGGCCGGCGAGCCGGTATCGCTGGTTGTCATCCACAACATCAGCCTGCCGCCCGACGAGTTCGGCGGCGATTGGGTCGAGGATTTTTTCCTGAACCGGCTGAATGCTACGGTCGATCCCTTTTTTTCGACAATTTCGGAATTGCAGGTTTCGGCCCATTTTTATATCCGGCGCGACGGCCGGGTCATCCAGTTCGTCGGTTGCGACCGGCGCGCCTGGCATGCCGGGCAGTCGTGCTGGTGCGAGCGCGACAACTGCAACGACTACTCGGTGGGCATCGAGCTGGAAGGTTCGGATAACCAGCCCTACGCAGCCGGGCAATACGCGGCGCTCTGGCCGCTGCTCGACGCCTTGCGCTCCCGCTACCCGATTTCGGCCGTTGCCGGCCACTGCCATATCGCACCGGGGCGCAAGACCGATCCCGGGCCGTATTTCGACTGGGCGGCCCTGCGCGCCCGCTACCCGGAGCTGGGTCTACCGGCCGAAGTAACGGGCTAGTCGGTCGACTGCTTCGGCCAGGCGACCGATATCCGTGGTATAGGCGAAACGGATGTGCCTTTCCGGCTGGTTGTTGCCGAAATCGAGGCCAGGCGTGGCGGCGACCCCGGCCTTTTCGAGCAGATCGACGGCCAGCTTGAAACTGTCTGCGGCCAGCGCCGAACAGTCGCAATACAGGTAGAACGCCCCTTCCGGCCGGGCGGTGACGCGAAAGCCGATGCGCTCCAGCGCCGGCGCAAGAAAGTCGCGGCGCCGACGGAACTCGCCGCGACGGCTTTCGAGGATGGCGATGGTTTCCGGTGCGAAGGCCGCCAGCGCGCCGTATTGGGCCGGCGTCGATGGACAGAGCGTCAGGTTCTGCGCCAGCTTTTCGACATCGCGTACGTAGGGCTCCGGAATCACTATCCAGCCCAAGCGCCAGCCGGTCATCTGGAAATACTTGGAAAAACTGTTGATGACCCAGAGGTCGTCGCCGGCGGCGCAGGCGGTCGGTGCATCGATCTCGTCCCCCAAGGGGACTTCCTGCGGGGCGTACGTCAGCCCGTGATAAATCTCGTCGACCAGGAAATGGCCGCTTTTCTCGCGGCAGACCTCGGCCAGCGCGGTGATTTCTGGGAGCGCGAGCAAGGTCCCGGTCGGGTTGGCCGGCGAGGCGACGAGCAGGCCAGCGGTCGTCGGCTGCCAGTGTTGGCGTAGCAATTCCGGCGTCGGCTGGAAATTGGTCTCTGGACCCACCGGGATGTTCCGCGGTCTTCCCTCGAAGGCCCGCAGAATGTGGCGGTTGCATGGGTAGCCGGGGTCGGTCAGCAGCCATTCGCTACCCGGCTCGGCCAGGCAGGCGAAGGCCAGGTTCAGCGCGCCGGAGGCGCCGTTGGTCACGGCGATGCGGCCGGCCGGAACGGCGACGCCATAGCGCTGAGCGTAGAAGTCACTGATCGCCTGGCGCAATTCCGGCAGGCCGAGCGCCTGGGTGTACAGCGTTTTTGCCCTTTTTATGGCCTCGACCGCAGCATTGGCGATCGGTTCGGGCGTCGGGAAATCGGGCTCGCCGACTTCCATGTGAATGATGTCGCGGCCTTCGGCTTCGAGTTGCCGGGCGCGGGTCAGCAGTTCGACGACGTGGAAGGGCTCGATATCGGCGAGGCGCCGGGCGGGACGATACATGCGATTCTCCAAAACAAACGGCCACCCGCAGGTGGCCGTTCATCATAACGGAAGCGTCGATCAGGCGGCGTTCTTGAACAGCGACATCTCGAACAGTTCGCGCTTCAGGGTGAATTCGCGCGGTAGCTTCTCGCCCATCTTGTCGAACCACTCCTTGTGGCCGGCCAGTTCGGCCTTCCAGGCGTCGGCGTCGATGTTGGTCAGGCCGTCGAACTCGGCCTTGCTGATATCCAGGCCGGTCCAGTCGATATCCTCGAATTGCGGCATCCAGCCCAGCGAGGTTTCCTTGGCGGCAACCTTGCCCTTGCAGCGCTGGACGATCCACTTCAGGACGCGCATGTTGTCGCCGAAGCCCGGCCACATGAATTCGCCCTTTTCGTTCATGCGGAACCAGTTCACACAGAAGATCTTCGGGGCGGCATCGACGGTCTTGCCCATCTTCAGCCAGTGGTTGAAGTAATCGCCCATGTGGTAGCCGCAGAAGGGCAGCATGGCGAACGGGTCGCGACGGACGACGCCCTGTTGGCCGAAGGCGGCGGCAGTGGTTTCGGAGCCGAGGGTGGCGGCCATGTAGACGCCATAGTTCCAGTTGAAGGCTTCGTACACCAGCGGCACGGTGGTGGCGCGACGGCCGCCGAAGATGAAGGCGGCAATCGGCACGCCGGCGGGGTCTTCCCAGGCCGCGTCAACCGACGGGCACTGGCTGGCCGGGGCGGTGAAGCGGGAATTGGCGTGGGCGGCCTTCTTGCCGGCCTTGCCGTCTTCCGGCGTCCAGTCGTTACCCTGCCAGTCGATCAGGTGATCCGGCGCCTGCTTGGTCAGGCCTTCCCACCACACATCGCCGTCGTCAGTCAGCGCGACGTTGGTGAAGATGATGTTTTCCTTGAGCGTGGCCAGGGCGTTGAAGTTGGTCTTTTCCGAGGTGCCCGGGGCGACGCCGAAGAAACCGGCTTCCGGGTTGATGGCGTAGAAACGGGTGACGCCATCCTTGTCGACGCGCGGCTTGATCCAGGCGATGTCGTCGCCGATGGTGGTGATCTTCCAGCCGTTGAGCGGTTTCGGCGGAATCAGCATGGCGAAGTTGGTCTTGCCGCAGGCCGACGGGAAAGCGGCGGCGACGTAGGACTTTTCACCTTCCGGCGATTCGACGCCGAGGATCAGCATGTGTTCGGCCAGCCAACCTTGGTCGCGCGCCATGTTGGAAGCGATGCGCAGTGCGAAGCACTTCTTGCCGAGCAGGGCGTTGCCACCGTAGCCGGAGCCGTAAGACCAGATTTCGCGGGTTTCCGGGTAATGCACGATGTACTTGACGGTCGGGTTGCACGGCCACTTGGCATCCTGCTGGCCCGGTTCGAGCGGGGCGCCGACGGTATGGATGCAGGGAACGAATTCGCCATCGGTACCGAGCACGTCGAATACTTTCTTGCCCATCCGGGTCATCGTGCGCATATTGGTCACGACGTAGGCGGAGTCGGTGATTTCAAAGCCGATGTGGGCGATCGGCGAACCGAGCGGACCCATCGAGAAGGGAATCACGTACATCGTACGGCCCTTCATGCAGCCCTTGAAGATGCCGTTCAGCGTCTCGCGCATGACGGCAGGCTCTTCCCAGTTATTGGTCGGGCCGGCGTCTTCCTTCTTGGCAGAACAGATGTAGGTGCGGTCTTCGACGCGGGCGACGTCGGAAGGATCGGAGAAGGCGAGGTAGGAATTCGGGCGCTTCTGTTCGTTCAGCTTGATCAGGGTGCCGGCCTCTACCATTTCGGCGCACAGGCGATCATACTCGTCCTGTGAACCGTCGGCCCAGTGAATACGGTCAGGCTGGGTCAGTTCGGCGATTTCGGCGACCCATTTCTTCAGGCCTTCGTGTTTTACGTAATCGGGCGCGTTCAGCGGTGCGGTCATGGCGATGTGTCTCTCTCTAAGTTACTGAAATAGCTAGGTTTCACGCCAGTCGCCGGGAGCTGCCACCAAGACTTCGAGCGGCGAGGGGCCGTCGGCTGGGAAGCGCGTAATTATGCATCAATTTAGGGTAAACATCTACTTGACTTTGCGTGACTAAGTGATTTCCGGGGGTAGCCATCGGGGCCGAGCGTGCTACTATATTCCGTAATTCGAGATGGTGTTTCATAATACGAAATGGAGACAAACATGGATTCCCGCCAATTACGCGAAGCAGCGCTCTACTATCACCGCCAGCCCAAGCCGGGCAAGATCGCGGTCACCCCGATCAAGCAGTTGACCAACCAGTACGACCTGTCGATGGCCTACTCGCCCGGCGTCGCCTACGCCTGCGAGGAAATCGTCGCCGACCCCCGCGAGGCCAGCACGCTGACCTCGCGTGCCAATCTGGTCGGCGTCATCACCAACGGCACGGCCGTCCTCGGCCTCGGTCCGATCGGCCCGCTGGCCGCCAAGCCGGTCATGGAAGGCAAGGGCGTGCTGTTCAAGAAGTTCGCCAACATCGACGTCTTCGACATTGAAATCGACGAACGTGACCCGGACAAGCTGATCGACACCATCGCTTCGCTGGAGCCGACTTTCGGCGGCATCAACCTCGAAGACATCAAGGCGCCTGAATGCTTCTACATCGAGAAGAAGCTGCGCGAACGGATGAAGATTCCCGTCTTCCACGACGACCAGCATGGCACTGCCATCGTCGTCGGCGCCGCGATCCTGAATGGCCTGCACCTGATCGGCAAGGATCTCTCCAAGGTCAAGATCGTCACCTCCGGTGCCGGCGCTGCGGCGCTGGCCTGTCTTGACCTGCTGGTCATGCTCGGTGCGCCGGTTGAAAACATCTGGGTCACCGACATCAAGGGCGTCGTCTATGAAGGCCGCGTCGAGGAAATGGACGAGATCAAGGGACGCTACGCCAAGCAGACCGCGGCCCGGACGCTGGGCGAGGTCATCGAGGGGGCCGATGTCTTTCTCGGTCTCTCGGCCGGTGGCGTGCTGAAGCCGGAGATGGTCGCCAAAATGGCCGCCAGCCCGCTGATCATGGCGCTCGCCAACCCGACCCCGGAAATCACCCCGGAGCTGGTCAAAAGCGTACGCGACGACGCCATCATCTGTACCGGCCGCTCGGACTATCCGAATCAGGTCAATAACGTCCTCTGTTTCCCCTTCATCTTCCGCGGCGCGCTCGATGTCGGGGCGACAACGATTACCGAAGAAATGAAGATGGCCGCCGTCAAGGCCATCGCCGAACTGGCCCGCGCCGAGCAGTCGGAAGTCGCGGCCCGCGCCTACGGCGAGAAGGTCGCCAGCTTCGGCCCGGAATACCTGATTCCCAATCCTTTCGACCCGCGCCTGATCGTCAAGATCGCCCCGGCGGTGGCCAAGGCTGGCATGGATTCGGGCGTTGCCACCCGGCCGATCAAGGACTGGGATGCCTACCTCCAGGGCCTCAACGAATTCGTCTACCACTCCGGCATGATCATGAAGCCGGTCTTCTCGCAGGCCCGTCTGGCGCCCAAGCGCATCGTCTTTGCCGAGGGCGAGGATGAGCGCGTGCTGCGCGCCGTCCAGGTTGTCCGCGATGAAGGCATCGCCCGGCCGATCCTGATCGGCCGGCCGAGCGAAATCAATCGCCAGATCGAGGCGGCCGGCCTGCGTATCCGCGAAGGCGAGGATTTCGAGATCGTTCATGCCGACCATTGCGAGTTCTTCGATCAGCATTTCGAGGAATTCTGGACGACCTATCACCGCTTGATGGAGCGCAAGGGCGTTTCGCCGGACTACGCCCGTCGGGAAGTGCGTCGCCGGGCGACGCTCTATGGGGCGCTGATGGTTCGTCTGGGTCATGCCGATGGCCTGATCTGCGGCACCTTCGGACGTCATGAAACGCACCGCGAATACGTGCAGAGCGTGATCGGCACCCAGGCCGGGTTGGATCGCTATTACGCGATGAACCTGCTGATGCTGCCGGGGCGCACGGTCTTCATCGGCGACACCTACGTCAATTACGATCCGACGGCGGAACAACTGAGCGACATGACCCTGCTGGCCGCTGAGGAAATCCGCAATTTCGGCATCCAGCCGAAGGTGGCCCTGCTCTCGCATTCGACCTTCGGCACTGAAGATACGCCGACCTCGGTCAAGATGCGCGAGGTGCTGACCCGACTGAGCGAGCGGGCGCCGGACCTGGAAGTCGAGGGCGAAATGCACGGCGATGCGGCGCTCGACGAGCGTATCCGGCAGGCCGCCTTCCCGAATTCCCGCCTGAAGGGCCAGGCCAACCTGCTGGTGATGCCGACGCTCGATGCTGCCAACATTTCATTCAACCTGCTCAAGGTGGCGGCCGGCGACAATCTGACCATCGGTCCGATCCTGCTCGGCGCCGCCAAGCCGGTCAATATCCTGACGCCGACGGCCACTGTTCGTCGTATCGTCAACATGACGGCACTGACCGTGGTCGATGCTGTGTAAGTAGTTGCTTTAATTTGATTTTCTATCTATCTATTTTTATTGAATTTTCTTCATCTCCTGCTAAACTGGGATAAAATTCCGCACCTTGGCAGGAGATGTTGAATGAAACAGAAATTGAAGGCCGCCCTGTTGCTTGGCGCCTTGTTGGGGCTTGGCTTTAATGCGCCGATGTCGGCTGCGACGACCAAGAACACCGAGCAGAGTGCCAGCAAGAAAACTGCAGCCAAGGGAGCCAAGAAGGCGCCCGTGGCCGCCAAATCGCCGAATCGGTCGGTCAGGACTGCCGCCGGCAAGGCTTTGCCCTCGAAGAAAATTGCCGCTTCACGCGAGTCCACGGCCGCCCACGCGAAGGCGACACCGTCCCGAAAGGCCGTGCGCCATGTTGCGATGACGGACATGGACGCCGGTCGTCTGGCGCTTTATTCCGCCTCGGCGCTGGTCATCGACCAGAACTCCGGCCAGACCATCATCGAAAAGCAGGCCGATCTGGTCGTGCCGATCGCTTCCATTTCCAAACTGATGACGGCCATGGTGGTGCTTGATGCCAAGCTCGACCTGCAGGAAGTCATCAGCATCGGCGACGAGGATGTTGACGGCCTGAAAGGGACGCGTTCGCGCCTGCCGGTGGGTACGACGATGACCCGCGAAACGGCCATGCTGCTTGCCCTGATGTCCTCGGAGAACCGTGCCGCGCATGCGCTGGGGCGGCACTATCCGGGCGGCATGCCGGCCTTCGTCCAGGCGATGAACCGCAAGGCCCAGGCGCTCGGCATGGTCAACTCCAGCTTCGAAGAACCGACCGGCCTGTCCAGCAACAACGTCTCGACCGCCCACGACCTCGCCCGCATGGTGGCCGCCGCTGCCCGCTATCCGGAGATCCGGCATTATTCGACGACGGCCGAGGCCAAGCTGGAACTGAATGGCCGCATCCGCGATTTCGGCAACACCAATGCGCTGGTGCGCAGCGACAACTGGGAAATCGGCATCTCGAAGACGGGTTATATCTCGGAAGCCGGACGCTGCCTGGTCATGCAGGCCCGCGTCGCGGACAAGCCGGTGGTCATCGTGCTGCTCGATTCGAACGGCAAGATGACCCGGGTCGGCGATGCCAACCGGATCAAGCGCTGGATGGAAAGTGCCGGCCTGGGCTCGGTGCAGACGCGACGCTCGGCTTGATCCGAGCAAGCTCCCTGCGAAGGCCGCCGCGAGCGGCCTTTATTTTTTCGGGCCGAGGTAGCCGAGGGCTTTCGAGACGGCGTCGGCGGTCTGTTTGACCTGCCGTGCCCAGTCCGGGTCGTGGCGGTCGGCCGGGGCGGAGACCGAGAGGGCGGCGATGACATGGCCTTCGTCGTCGTGGATCGGCGCAGCGACGCACTTGAGGCCGATTTCGGCTTCTTCGTCGTCGTAGGCGATGCCATGCCGGCGGACCTTGTCGAGTTCCTTTTCCAGCGTGGCCAGCGTGGTCAGTGAATGCGGGGTCTTGCCGGGCAGGCCGGTACGCTTGGCGTAATCGCGGATTTTTTGCGGACCGTCGGCGGCCAGGAAGAGCTTGCCGAGCGAGGTCAGGTGCAGCGGAGCGCGGCCGCCGACCAGGTAAACCACGCGGACCAGGGCGCGGCCGGACGAGGTGCGTTCGAGGTAGACGATCTCGTCGTCGTGGCGGGCGCCGAGGTTGATCGCCTCGCCGATTTTTTCGTGCAGTTCCTGCATGTAGGGCAGGGCGACTTCGCGGACGCTGATCCGCGATTTGACGATGCTGCCGAGTTCGAGCAGGCGGATGCCGAGGCGATAGGTCCCGGCGTCCTGGCGTTCGACGAAGCGGGCGGCGCTCATCGCGGCCAGGATGCGGTGGGCGGTCGACGGGTGAAGGTCGGTGGCCTGGGCGAGTAGCTTCAGGCTGGCAGCTTCCGGGGCGGCGGCGAGGGCGTCGAGCAGCGACATCATGCGCTCGATGACCTGGATGGTGCCGGGTGCTTTGGCCGGCCCGCTGGCAGCTTCGGACAACTGGATTCCTTTATGGGTGTGGTTTGAGTAGCATTGGCCACTTCATTTTCTTGTGCGCCGCAATATTAACATGCGCGTAGCCCTCTACGTTACCTGCCTGGTCGACCTGATGCGCCCGTCCGTCGGCTTCGCCGCCTTGTGTTTGCTGGAGTCTGTCGGCTGCGAGGTGGTCGTGCCGGAAGGGCAGACCTGCTGCGGTCAACCGGCATGGGGCGCCGGTGATCGGCCGCTGGCCGTCGAGTTGGCCAGGAAGGCGATCGCCGAACTGGAAGCCTACGACACCGTGGTGATTCCTTCCGGTTCCTGCACCGACCAGATTCGTAACGTCTATCCGAAACTGCTGGCCGACGACCCTGACTGGGCGCCGCGCGCCCGGGCGCTGGCGGCACGGACCCATGAATTGACCTGCTTC
>CAIXSK010000090.1 GCA_903922075.1 uncultured beta proteobacterium
AGGGTGACTTTGCCTTGCAGTTGGGCCAAGCCCAGACTGGCCAGACCGGGGCGGCCAGAAACCCAAATTTGGTCGCCGAGCTGTGCGCCGTTGCGGCGCAAGGCCTGACCCGGCGTCACTTCGCCGAGGGCGGTGATGCAGATATTGAGTGGTCCGCGTGTCGTGTCGCCGCCCACCACGTCGACGCCAAACTCTTTGGCGCAGGCGAAAAAGCCTTCGGCAAATTGGGCGATCCACGCCTCGTCAGCCGCCGGTAAAGCTCCGGCCAGTGTGACCCAGCGTGGCTGGGCACCCATTGCGGCGAGGTCGGAGAGGTTCACTGCCAGGGCTTTCCAGCCCAGGTTTTTGGGATTGGTGTCGGGCAAGAAATGTGTGCCGGCGACCAGCATGTCGGTGGTGACCGCCAGTTGCTTGCCCGGCGTGGGCTGGAGGAGGGCGCAGTCGTCGCCGGGGCCGAGCACCGCTGAAGGGGTGGGCCGGGCGAAGTATTTGTCGATCAGTGCGAACTCTCCGGCCATCGTTTTAGCGGACCTTGGCGCGGGCGACGAATTCGTCTGGACGAACCTGCGCCGCGACCTTGTCGAGCACGCCATTGACGTACTTGTGGCCGTCGGTGCCGCCGAAGGATTTGGTCAGCTCGATGGCTTCGTTGATGATGACGCGGTAGGGCGTTTCCGGGTGGTTGGCCAGCTCGAAGCTGCCCATCATCAGGATGCAGGCTTCAATCGGTGACAACTCGGTGAATGGCCGGTCGATGTGGGCGCTGATCTGGGCGGTCAGGGTTTCGTGCTGCTGGATGACGCCGCGCAGGGTGCCGACAAAGAACTCGCGGTCAGCCCGGTCGAAGTGCTCAAGATCAGGAATCTGGGCTTCGACGGTGGTTGTCGTGGCACCACCGACCCGCCACTGGTAAAGCCCCTGCAGGATGAATTCGCGGGAGCGGCGGCGGGCCGATTTGTGGGCGGGTTTTTCTTCCGGCGGATTATTGCGGTCGCTGGCAAATTCGGTCATTGGGCAAGTGCTTTCTTGAGGTTGGCCATTTCGACGGCGGCTTGGGCGCAGTCGCTGCCCTTGGGTTGCATGCGGACTTCGGCCTGTTCGTCGGTGTCGCAGGTGAGCAGGCCATTGGCGATCGGGATGCCGGTATCGAGCTGGACTTCCATGATGGCGCGGCAGGCGTCGTTGGAAACCACTTCAAAGTGGTAGGTGTCGCCGCGAATTACCGCGCCGAGGGCGACCAGGGCATCGAATTTGCCGCTTTTCGCCATGCTTTGCAGGACGAGCGGGATTTCGAGTGCGCCCGGCACATTGGCGATGGCCATGTTGTTGTCGGCTACGCCGAGCCGCTTGAGTTCAGCGACGCAGGCCGAGAGCAGGCCTTCGCAAACCGGCAGGTTAAAGCGGCTCATGACGACGCCGACGCGCAGGTTAGCGCCGTCGAGGTTGTTATCGTATTCGTAGATATTGTCGAAGCGGGACATGATTCAGAGTTCCGAGGGGGATGTGACAAAACCGGTAACTTCGAGTTCAAAGCCGGTCATGGAGGGCATTTTGCGTGG
>CAIXSK010000091.1 GCA_903922075.1 uncultured beta proteobacterium
ATTTTTACCGCCGCTCAGCAGAAGGGCGTCATGGTCGCCTTCGAAGCGGCCGTGGCCGGTGGCATACCCATCATCAAGGCCTTGCGCGAAGGTCTGACCGCCAACCGCATCGAGTGGGCGGCCGGCATCATCAACGGCACGACCAATTTCATCCTGTCCGAAATGCGCGACAAGGGCCTGTCGTTTGACGACGTGCTCAAGGAAGCGCAGCGTCTGGGCTATGCCGAAGCCGATCCGACCTTCGACATCGAAGGCGTCGATGCCGCACACAAGGCAACGCTGATCGCCTCGATCGCCTACGGCATTCCGGTTCAGTTCGACAAGGCCTACATCGAAGGCATCACCAAGCTTGAAGCCTCCGACATCAAGTACGCCGAGCAACTCGGCTATCGCATCAAGCTGCTCGGCATCGCCAAGCGCCGCGAGAAGGGCATCGAACTGCGCGTGCATCCGACACTGATTCCGGCCAAGCGCCTGCTGGCCAATGTCGAAGGGGCGATGAACGCCGTTGTCGTCAAGGGCGATGCCGTCGGCACGACCCTGTATTACGGCAAGGGCGCCGGCGCCGAACCGACCGCCTCGGCTGTCATTGCCGATCTGGTCGACGTCACCCGTCTGGCCACCGCCGATGCCGCCCATCGCGTGCCGCACCTGGCTTTCCAGCCGGATGCCATGTCCAGCCTGCCGATTCTGCCGATGAGCGAAGTCGAGACCGGTTACTACCTGCGTTTGCGCGTCGAGGACAAGCCGGGCGTGCTGGCCGACATCACGCGCATCCTGGCTGACCAGGGTATTTCCATCGATGCAATGCTGCAGCGGGAACCGGAAGAGGGCGAAGGCGAGACCGACATCATCATCCTGACCCATGTCTGCAAGGAGAGCGCCGCGGATGCCGCGATCGCCAAGATAGAAGGCCTGTCTGCACAGAAGGGCAAGGTCAAGCGCATTCGTCTGGAAGAGCTGCAATAAGCACGGCGCCGCCGACGCCATCAAACGGGAGCCGCTGGCTCCCGTTTTTGTTGGCGCAAATGCCTGGCAAGCCGGCATCCCGGCCAAATAGCCGGGCATAATCCCGCCATGGGTTCTATCGAGTCGCCTTCAGTGCAGGCCATGCCGTCACTTCACGATCAGTTGCGTCAGGCGATGCCGCGCTTGCGCCTGACCCCGCTGCTGATTGCCATCAACGTTCTGGTTTTCGGGCTGATGCTGTTCAACGGGGCCAGCCTTTGGCACTCGCAAAACACGGTCCAGCTAGCCTGGGGTGCCAATTTCGGTCCGGCGACGCAGGACGGCGAGTGGTGGCGCCTGGGCAGTGCGCTCTTCCTGCATTTCGGGGTCTTGCACTTGCTTCTGAACATGGCCGCGCTCTGGGATGGCGGCCAGTGGGTGGAGCGGATGTACGGCAGCCTGCGGTTTGCTGCGATATATCTGGTCGCCGGTCTGGTCGGCAATCTCCTGTCGCTGGTCGCACATGCCGGCGCTGCAGTCTCCGGCGGCGCGTCCGGAGCGATTTTCGGCATTTACGGAGCACTGCTCAGTTACCTCTGGCTGGAGCGCTGGCGGATGCATCCCGGCGAATTTCGCTGGCTGTTCCGGGCTGCGCTCGGTTTTTCGGCGGTCAGCATCCTGTTCGGCCTGCTGGTTCCCGGCATCGACAATGCTGCCCATATCGGCGGCCTGGTCGCCGGTGTCCTGACTGGCGTGCTGCTGATCCGTTCCGAACCTGGCATCGTGGCAGGGCCGCAATTTGGTCGATGGGTATCCGCACTGTTTCTGATCTTCCTGGTCGGCGTCATGTTCAGGGAGATTCCGGCGCCGGCCTATCGCTGGAGCGAGGAGAAGTTGATCCGCCAGGAGATCGGCGAGTTTATGCAGGAGGATGCGGCGATATCGCGGGCCTGGGACAGCGTTTTGCAGGAGGGACACCGAACAAAGGCTTCATCCGATGAGGTGGCTGATCTGATCGAGTCCCTGGTGGCCGAGCGTTATGAGCGCATTTTCGATGACTTGGCCGCCTTGCCGCATGACCCGAACCTGCCTTCCGCCCAGGTTGCCGACGACTTAACGCGCTATGCCGAACAGCGGCGCGATGCCTCGCGGGAAATGGTCGATGGTCTGCGTGCCAAGGATCCGCTGCAGATTCGACGGGCGCTGGATCTGGCCAGGCAGTCCGGAAAGAAAAAATGACGATGACTTGGGGGGCGAATGAATGGCCTGTTCGGAGCGGGGATATTCCGACGCGGATCAAGGAAACCAAAAAGCGGTACGGGCAGAATTGCTTTCAATTGCCATCCCGGCAAGCCTTTATCGGAGCTTATATGCAAACCATTCATCACGTTCATTCCTGCGACCGCCCGACCGCCGAAGCCCTCTATCCGTTCGACGCCCGCGGTATCGCCAAGCGTTTCCGCCATGCCGCAATCTTCGGTGCACTCGACGCCCTGCAACCCGGCGAAACCATGCGTTTCTGCAATGACCACGATCCCCTGCCGCTGCTCGCCCAGCTGCAACACCGTTATGGCCCGCACCTGAGCATCGAGTACAAGCAGCGCGAGCCGGGCGCCATCGTCATCGACTTCACCGTCGTCGCCTGAGTTGGTAGCGACGGCGAGCCTCAGCCTGTTCTCCCTGATCGCTAGTTCCCTGCTGGCGATCAGCGGCTGGGGTTCGCC
>CAIXSK010000092.1 GCA_903922075.1 uncultured beta proteobacterium
CCAAAGCTCATCAGCGGCAGGGTCAGGCCCTTGGTCGGCAAGAGGCCCATGTTGACGCCCATGTTGATGAAAGACTGGACGCCCATCCAGACGCCGATGCCCATGGCGACCAGCGCCGGGTAGAGGCGGTCGAGCTGGACGCACTGGCGGCCGATGGCGAAGGCACGCTGGACGAGAATGGCGAACAGGGCGACCACGGCCAGCACGCCGAAGAAACCGAGTTCCTCGGCGATCACGGCGAGCAGGAAGTCGGTGTGCGCTTCCGGCAGGTAGAACTGCTTTTCGACGCTGGCGCCGAGGCCGACACCGAACAGTTCGCCGCGGCCGAAGGCGATCAGCGAGTGCGACAGCTGGTAGCCGCGGCCAAAGGCATCGGCCCACGGGTCCATGAAGCCGAACACCCGGTCGCGCCGGTAGGGCGAAACGACGATCATGATCGTGAAGGCGATCAGCAGGCCGACGATCAGCAGCGCGAACAGCCGCGCCTTCAGCCCGCCAAGAAAGAGAATGCCCATGGCGATGGCGATGATGACGACGAAGGCGCCGAAGTCCGGCTCCTTGAGCAGGAACATGCCGACGATGGCCATGGCGCCGAACATCGGCAGGAAGGCCTGCTTCAGGTCGTGCATCACGTTGATCTTGCGCACCGTGTAGTCGGCGGCGTAGAGCACGGCGAACAGCTTCATCAGCTCGGACGGCTGCAGGTTGGCGAAACCGAGCGAGATCCAGCGGCGGGCACCGTTGACGTCGCGACCGATGCCGGGAATCAGGACCAGCGCCAGCAAGACGACGCCGGCCATGAACAGGTAGGGGGCGGACTTCTGCCACAGCTTGAGCGGCACCTGGAAGGTCACGGCAGCAGCGACCAGGCCGATGCACAGGAAGACGCCCTGGCGCACCAGGTAATATGCCGGCTGGTGACCGGTCGAGCGCCCGCCTTCGGCGATCACGATGGACGCCGAATAGACGAAGACCAGGCCGGTGAACAGCAGGATCAGCACGCTCCACAGCAGCGTGTGATCGATCTCGGCCACCTGGCGGCGGGGAGCGTCGAGGGCGCCGATCAGCATGATTTCAGTCCCTCCACCGCGTCGATAAAGGCCTGGGCGCGATGCGCGTAGTTGCGGTACATGTCCAGGCTGGCGCAGGCCGGCGAAAGCAGCACGCAGTCGCCGGCTTGCGCCTGGGCGGCCAGCCAGCGCACGGCGGCTGCCATGTCGCCGACGATGCGGGTCGGCACGCCACTGCCTTCGAGGGCCATGCCGATCGCCGCGGCATCGCGGCCGATCAGCGCCACGGCGCGACCGTGCTTGGCCAGCGCCGGCTTCAGCGGCGAGAAATCCTGCCCCTTGCCGTCGCCGCCGAGGACGATGGCGACCTGGCGGCCCATGCCTTCAATGGCGGCCAAGGTGGCGCCGACATTGGTGCCCTTGGAATCGTCGACGTAAAGTACGCCACCGATTTCGGCCACCGTCTCGACGCGGTGCGCCAGACCCTTGAAGGCCTTCAGCGGCTCGACCAGACGCGCCGGTTCGACGCCGGCGGCCTCGCACAAGGCCAGCGCGGCCATCGCGTTGGCGGCATTGTGCAGACCGGACAATTGCAGATCGGCCAGCGCGACCAGTTTTTGTGGGCCGCGGCAGATGACGCCGTCGGCAAAACCGTAATCGACGCCGCGCGGCGCGGCATTGAGGCCGAAAGTCACCATCGTCCGGCCGCAACGGCCGTTGGCCATCGACCAGTCGTCGTCGCGGTTGAGGACCATGACGCCCGAGCCCTGGAAGACGCGCGACTTGGCGGCGGCGTAGTTGGCCAGGCTGCCTTCGTAACGGTCGAGATGATCCTCGGAAATATTGAGCACGGTGGCCGCGGCAGCATTCAGGTGATGCGTCGTTTCGAGCTGGAAGCTGGACAGTTCGACCACCCAGACCTGCGGCAAAGTGCCGGCATCCTGGGCGTCCATCAGCGCGTCGAGGGCCGACGGCGAGATGTTGCCGCAGGCGATGGCCGGCACGCCGGCGGCGTTGAGCAAGTGGGCGGTCAGCGCCGTGGTCGTCGTCTTGCCGTTGCTGCCGGTGATGGCGACGATCTTCGCGCCGGCCACCTGCTCGCGCACGCCGGCCGCGAACAATTCGATTTCCGAGACAATTTTGCCGCTTACCGTAGCAATCACCGGCTCGGCCTTGGGGACGCCGGGCGACAGGGCGACGATGTCTGCCCAGGCGAACGGTGCGTCGGCAAACGGCCCGGCGATCAGTTCGGCACCCGGCGCCACGCGCTGCAGGGCGTCGACGTTCGGCGGATTGTCACGCGAATCGGCAACGCGGACGCACGCGCCCCGGCGATGCAGCCACTTGGCCATCGCCAGTCCGGACTCACCGAGTCCGACGACCAGAACGCGTTTGCCCTTGAGGTCCATGTCAGCGCAGCTTCAAGGTAGACAGCCCGATCAGCACGAGCATGATGGTGATGATCCAGAAGCGGACGACGACCTGCGTCTCCTTCCAGCCGGTCTGTTCGAAGTGGTGGTGCAGCGGCGCCATGCGCAGGATGCGCCGGCCCTCGCCGTATTTCCGCTTGGTGTATTTGAACCAGCCGACCTGCAGCATCACCGACAGGGTCTCGATGACGAAGACGCCGCCCATGATCAGCAGCACGATTTCCTGGCGGACGATGACCGCCAC
>CAIXSK010000093.1 GCA_903922075.1 uncultured beta proteobacterium
TCCTCCCGCCACCAAATGAAATCCCCGCCGCAGCGGGGATGACTTTGGATGGCCCAACCCGGTTCAGCGCGGGAAGTACATCTTCGCCTTGTCGAGTTTGTAGGTCCACGGAAGGTTGGCATTCTTCCAGCCGTTGACGGCACGCTGGCCGGCTTTGGGGCCGTCCTTGACGGTGTCGCCTTCGACGCCTTCGGCGATGCTGTAGACCTTGCTGTAGCCGGCGGTTTGCAGGCGGTCCTGAGCTTTCGAGCTGCGGTCGCCGGAACGGCAGATCAGGATGATGGGGGCGTCCTTGGCGAGGCCCATTTCCTTCAGGCGGCGCTCGATTTCCGGGACGAAGTCCTGGTTCGGCTCCAGCTTGTACATGTGGCGCTGGTCATCCCAGTCGCTCATCAATTCGGGGTGTTCGACGTAGGGGACCAGCGCGTCGGCGTCGCTGGGCCAGCCGACGTACATGGCTTCGGCACGGGTGCGGACGTCGAAGAAGGCGACGCCTTTGGGGTTGGCCTTCTTCATGTCGTAGGCCTGCTGCGGCGTCAGGTAGAGGCCGACCTTGGACTTCTTGATCTCCGGCAGCTTGTCCCAGTCGGTGCTGCCGGGCGCCCAGTCGGCGGCCGAAACCTGCGTAGCAACGGCCAGCGCGGCGATGGCGAGGAGTTTATGGATGCGGTTCATCAGGCGATCCCCGGGTTGTTGGCGGCGCCTTTCAGCGTCGGCAGGTTGAGGTTGACCGGTTTGACGGTCTTGATGTCGCGCAGGTAGGTGGCGACGACATCCCAGATCGGTTCGCCGGCGTTCTTGGCTTCTTCCGACACTGGCGCCCAGCCGGCGACCTTGTAGGTTTTGGCGGGGTCGATGGGCTGGCCCTTGAGCATCATGTTCTGGATGCGGCTGCCCATCTTGCCGGTCGGGTCGCAAGTCCATTGCAGGCCGCCGACGCGCACCATGTCGCCGCCCTGCTGGTAGTAGGGGTCGGGGTTGAACAGGTTGTCGCAGACGTCTTCGAGCACCGTCTTGATCATCTCGCCGCTCATGTTGGTGACCGTCGTCCACGGGTAGGTGATCGCCGTCTGGTCAAGCACGTGTTCCATCAGGATGGGCTGGCCTGGGAGCAGCGAGGTGCCCCAGCGGAAGCCGGGCGAGAAGGCGATTTCGGCGTCCTTGACCTTCATCAGCGCGTCGAGGATGACCTGGTCGAAAGTGCCGTTGAAGTTGCCGCGACGGTAGAGCAGGCCTTCGCTGACGGCCAGCTTTTCGTTGAGCTTGGAGAGGTAGGGGGCGCGGGCCTTGTCGATCAGCGCCTGCATGTCCTTGTCGGCCGGCAGCAGGTTGGCGAAGACGGGCAGCAGCTTGTAGCGGAAATCGGCGATCTTGCCGTTCTTGACGTCGAAATCAAGCACGCCGAGGTATTTGCCGTTGGAGCCGGCGTTGGTGACCAGCGTCTGGCCGCCGGCGTTCCTGACGACGACCGGCGCCGGCATGCCGTCGTGGGTGTGGCCGCCGAGGATGGCGTCGATGCCCTTGATGCGCGAGGCCATCTTGAGGTCGACGTCCATGCCGTTGTGCGAGAGGACGACGACGACCTGCGCGCCAGCGGCACGGGCCTCGTCGACGGTCTTCTGCATGTTCTCTTCCTGGATGCCGAAGCTCCAGTTCGGGGTCTGCCAGCGCGGATTGGCGATCGGCGTGTAGGGGAAGGCCTGGCCGATGATGGCGACCGGCACGCCGTTGATGTTCTTCATCACGAAGGGTTTGAAGACCGGGTCGCCGAAGTCGGTGGTCTTGACGTTCTGGGCGACGATATCGACGTGGCCGGCGAAGTCCTTTTCCTCGATTTCCTTGAGCCGCGCCTCGCCGACCGTCGATTCCCAGTGCAGGGTCATGACATTGACGCCGAGCGCCTTGCAGGCGTCGACCATGTCCTGGGCGTTGGACCACAGCGCGGTGCCGGAGCCCTGCCAGGTGTCGCCGCCGTCGAGCAGCAGCGCGCCGGGGCGGTTGGCCTTCATGCGCTTGACCAGCGTGGCCAGGTGGGCGAAGCCGCCGACCTTGCCGTAGGTTTTGGCGGCCTGCTCGAAGTTGAGGTAGGTGTAGGCGTGAGCCTCGATGCTGTTCGGCTTGAAGCCGAAGTGCTTCAGCAGCTGGTCGCCGACCAGGTGCGGCACCCGGCCGAACTGGTCGCCGAAGCCGAGATTGACGTTCGGCTCGCGGAAGTAGATCGGCAGCAGCTGGGCGTGGCAATCGGTGATGTGCAGCAGGCTGACGTTGCCGAATTTGGGCAGGTCGTAAAGCTTGGCGGCGCCCTTCTCGGCCAGCGCGAAATCGCTGTGCAGGCTCATGCCGCCGGCCGCAGCGACGGCCATGACCTGGAGGAATTCCCGACGATTCATGCTCATGTTTGCTCCTTAGTCTTTATTCACCGGCGATTCCGGATCAACCAGGAAGGCCACCAGGTGGGTGATCTGCTCCGGGCTCAGCCAGTTGTGCAGGCCGAAACGCGGCATGTTGGTGCAGGCCGTGAAGGCGTTGGAGTTGTAGATCTTGTCGTAGGCGTACTTGGCGATCTCTTCGGAGTTGCCGCGAAGCTTGCCGAAGTGCTGCAGGCTGGGGCCGATGGTGCCGTAGGCGACCTCCTTCTTGGCCAGCTCGTGGCAGGCGTAGCAGTTGCCGCCGCGCAGCTTGCCGGCCGGATCGGGCTGGATGAAGCCGATGTGGCCGCCGGTGCCGACTGCGGCGAGCTTCTCGCCTTCCTTCCAGTCGCCGATCAGCTTGCCTTCGACCGGGTAGCGGATGGTCGCGGCGTTCTCCTTCTCCAGCTTCTGGCCGATCTGGCGCGGCGGGTTGTCGCGGTAGAGGCCGCAGGTTTTCATCGTCGTGTCCTGCGCCAGCCGGGTCATCCAGTAGGCCGGATTGTCGGCGCGGAAGGAGCTGCGGAACATCTGCTCGGCTTCCCTGGCGAATTTGCCGCCCGGGGCTTCAGCCAGGGCCTGGCCGGCAAATGCTACGGTCAGCCCGAAAAAAAGGCCAAATTTGAAATTCATCGTCGTCCCCTTGTTCAGCGCTTGATGCCCGGCGTTTCCATCACGGTGCCGGTCGCGGTCTTTTGCAGGTAGGTTTCCAGCGCGATGATCGAATCGGCCAGATAGTTCGGCTCAGGCCAGCGCGCCTGGCGCATGCAGTCGATCAGCCGCCGCTGCATGGTCCACACCGTGCCTTGCGAGACGCGGTAGGACGGCCAGGTCTTCATCGCGAAGCCGGCGCCGTCCTTGGTCGTCAGGTTGCCCAGCTCCTGCAGGCGGATGCGCTTGCCTTCCTGGCCGTGGCAGATGGCGCAGGAAAAATCCTGCGGCCCGGAGCGGCGATAGAAAATGTACTCGCCCATCCTGGCCATCTTCGCTTCTTCCGGGTGCGTCGCCGGCACGGCGATCTTCATGCCGTTCGACTTGGCGCCGATGTAGGTGACCAGCGCCTCGATGTCGGAATCCTTGCCCGGCTTGGAATACCACTGCCTGGTCGCCTCGGCCTGGGTGAAGCCCTGCAGCGTGACCATGCAATGGACGAGGCGGGACTCGACATCCATGACCTTGCCGGTGTCCTTGAAATATCTGGGCAGCGCGGCATAGGCGCCGTCCAGCTTGCCCGGGCCGAGGCCCATGTCGCATTGCTCCAGCGACGCGTTCTTCGGGCCGCGCTTTTCGGTCCACAGGCCTTCGCCCTTGACCTCGAACAGGTCGGCCGGATTGCCGTCGGCCAGCGCTTCGCGATATTTCGCGATCTCGTCGGCCACCTTGCTGTCCTGGGCCGCCACACCGCCGGCCAAGGCGGTGAATACGGCCGCCCCGGCCAGCGTTTGCATCAAACGTCGGGTCATCAACGACTCCTCCATGGGGTAAGTTTGCTGGCAGCGGCGGTCTGCGCCGCCTGGCTGCCTTTGCATGCGGCTTCGATCAGGCGATGGCGGCCTCGTCGCTGCGCGTGTCGCCCTTGTTGTCCTTCCAGCTGACGGTGATCTTGTCGCCCTTGGCGCCGCCCTTGAACTTGAAGGCGAGGTAGGGATTCTTCGAGACCGACGGCCCGAACTCGCAGCTCAGCACCGTCTTGTCGCCATGCTTGGCGCTCAGTTCGGTGATGAACCAGGCCGGCACGACGGCGCCGGCGGAATCCTTGCGCTGGCCGGTTTCCATCTCGTGGCTGACCAGCACCTTCACTTCGGTCACGCCATCCTTGTTGGCCGCGCGGATTTTCATTGGATTGCCCATTTGTTGCTCCTAGTTGTTAGTTGCTAGTCGTTAGTCGCTAGCCATTGGTCACGGGTCGGCAGTTGCTAGTAACTAACTACTAACAACTAGCGACTACTTATCAGCCGCCGCAGCCGCCGAGAGTGACCTTGATTTCCTTGGTCGCCA
>CAIXSK010000094.1 GCA_903922075.1 uncultured beta proteobacterium
CTAGCCGACAAGCGTTACGCCGAAAGCACCGGCGTCAGCTCCGGATTCGACACCTTCGCCCCCGGCCTGCCGCGTACCTTCAGCGCCGGCCTCCAGGCCAAATGGTAAGGCGCCTGCTGCCGCTGCTCGCCGGCCTGCTGCTCGGCGGTGCAGCCGCCGCCCACGACCATCACGCCGGCGCCGCCGCCCCCAAGGTCGACTACGCCAAGGTCTGGCTGGAAAAGCAGCAGAACGCCCCGCGTCTGGCTGTCGCCGCCCGCTTCGACGATGCCGGGCGGCTGTGGCTGGCCCGCGTCGTCGGCCAGCAGGTCTTCGTCAGCCATTCGGACGATGCCGGGCGGAGCTTCGGCGAAGCGGTCGCCGTCAACCGCGAACCGGAGCTGATTTCCGCCGACGGCGAAGCCCGGCCGCAGATTGCCGCCATCGGCCAGCGCATCTACGTTAGCTGGACGCAAGCCCTGCCGCAGCCCTTCGCCGGCCACATCCGGCTGGCCGTTTCCGAAGACGGCGGCAAGACCTTCGGCGAACCGGTCACGGTCAATGACGACACGCGGCCGATCACCCACCGCTTCAACGCCATGCTGGCCGACGCCCGGGGCATCACCCTGGCCTGGATCGACAAGCGCGACGGCGCCGGCAACCCGGACTACACCGGCGCCGCCATCTACACCGCGCGCTCGACCGACGGCGGGCGCAGCTTCGCAACCAACCGCAAGCTGGCCGACCATTCCTGCGAATGCTGCCGGATCGCCATCGCCGCCGACACCGACGGCACGCCGGTCGCCCTCTGGCGGCAGATTTTTGGCCAGAACACCCGCGACTTCGCGCTGGCCCGGCTCGACGAGCCACTGCGCCGGGCCTCTGAAGACGGCTGGGAAATCGACGCCTGCCCGCACCACGGCGGCGCGCTGGCCATCGGCCGCGACGGCGCCCGCCACCTCGCCTGGTTCACCGGCGCCGAACGCAGCCCCGGCCTGCACTACCGGCGCATCGCCGGCGACACGCAAACGCCGCCACTGCGCTTCGGCAATCTCGACGCCCAGGCCGGCCACCCGCAGGTCGCCGTGCACGGCCGCCACGTCACGCTGGTCTGGCGCGAATACGATGGCCGCCACAACCTGATCCGCGCCATGCATTCACGCGACAACGGCAATCGCTGGTCGGCCCCGAGCACGCTGGCCCGCAGCGCTGGCGCCGCCGACGATCCACTGCTCGTCACCGGCCGCCAGGCCCTGTGGCTGGTCTGGAACACCACAGCCGACGGCCTGCGGACGGTTAAAATCAAGCCATGAAACGCCTTGTTCTCATCGCTGCCCTGCTGCTCGCCGGCCTCGCCCAGGCCGAAGTTCGTCCCTACGTGGCCGGGTCGCTGAAGGAGATCGAAAGCGAACACCGAGGCCAGCCCTTCATCCTGACCTTCTGGTCGGCCACCTGCACGCACTGCCCGACCGAACTGAAGGCCCTCGGAGAACTGCTCCGCCAGCATCCCAAGCTCAACCTGGTCATCGTCGCCACCGACACCCCGGCCGAGGCCCCCGAACTTCAGCGCCTGGCGCAGTCCTACGGCCTTGGCGAACAAACGCAATGGGTGTTCGCCGATGCCCAGCCGGAACGCCTGCGCTACGAGATCGACCGCCGCTGGTACGGCGAACTGCCGCGCACCTACTTCTACGACCGCCAGCACCGCCGCGACAGTCGCTCGGGTGCCGTACCGGTCGAGCAACTCGAACGCTGGGCCGGCGAACACGTAAAATAGGCAGAATGTCTGCCGAGCTTTTTTTCCATGTCGATCCCACCCTGCCCGAATGGCGCCGGAGCGGACCCTACCTCTTGCTCGCCATGGCCATCCACGCGGCCATCCTCGCCTGGCCACGTAACCAGGACGTCGAAATCCCGCCGCCCGGCCCGCTGACTGTCCAGCTGACCGAGACCCTGAAGCCGCCGCCTGAACCGCAGCCCATCGCCCTGCCGCCGCCCCCGCCGCCTCCGCCGCAGGCCAAGCCGACGCCCAAGCAGCCGCGCCCGGTGCTGGCCATGACGCCGGAGCAGCAACCGGTCGCCGCCGACACCCCGGTGGTGGCCGCCCCGGTCGCCGTCGCCCCCGACCCCGCGCCCGCACCCCGTCCGCCGGTTGCCGCCCCGCCCGTGGCCGCCGCCCCGGCACCGATCGTCGCAGCGCGCTACAACGCGGCCTACCTGAACAATCCGGAGCCGAAATACCCGCCGATGTCGCGGCGCCTGGGCGAAGAAGGCAAGGTGCTGCTCAGGGTGCGGGTCACGGCGGAAGGGCTGGCAGCAGCGGTCGAGCTGGAGAAAAGCAGCAGTTTCGAGCGCCTCGACGAAGCGGCCAAACAGGCCGTGGCCCGCTGGCGCTTCGTGCCGGCCCGGCGTGGCGACGAGGCCATCGAAGCCTCGGTGATCGTGCCCATCGTTTTCCGGCTGGACAGCTGAATTTCGATTTTGGCCAAAATTTCCGGCCGACCGTAGGATTTGCAAATCCGGCCCCGGAATTGACGACGGGGACCGAAGTCCCCGCCGGCTATCTTTGGTAACAAGGCTCTAGCAGCCCCGGCTAACCGTTTTTAGGCGGCAATAGCGAATTGCTCATCATTGGCAATTATGGATTTGCTTCATTAACGTCGATCGCCTGACGAGTTGC
>CAIXSK010000095.1 GCA_903922075.1 uncultured beta proteobacterium
CACGAATTGTCGCAGTTCAAGGCGCTTATCGCAATCGGGTAGAAATCAGGTCGGCAAATCGAAGCCCTTGAGCTTGCGGTACATATCGACGGCATAGGAATCGGTCATCCCGGCGACGAAATCGGCGACCTGCAGCAGGCGGATGTAGGGGTCGGCATCCGGCTCGCCGCCATGGCCGAGGAACTGCGTCGGCAGCAGCTTGAGCAGCATGCGCTCGCGGGTCGTGAAGCGGATGCCCTCGACCCCGGCCCGCGCCTCGACGGCATTGGTGAACAGGCCGAGCAAGGCGCCAAGCACCTCGAAGCCGGCCGTTTCGATTTCCAGCGCCGGACGGGCGGTATAAATGGTGTCCTTGGCCAGCCTGAGAATCGCCTGCAGGGGATGGGCGATCGGCGAGTTTTCGAGCAGCTCGTCGTCGAAGGCACCGCTCAGGATCGCCTCCTCGTTCTCCAGGAAGACTGCCGCGGCACTTTCCAGCAAACGGCCGATGGCCTTGGCGCGCAGGTATTCGAGGCGTTCCTTCGGGTCGTGTAGACGATCCAGCCGGCCGCCGCTGACCGTATTGCCGGCCAGGTCGCCGAGCAGGCATTCGGCATCCTTGTAGGGTACGAAGCCGAGCCGGGCAGCATCTTCGAGATCGACGATCAGGTAGCAGGTGTCGTCGGCCACCTCGACCAGGAAAGCCAGCGGATGGCGCCGCCAGGCAGCGCCGGGAATGCGCTCGACCAGGCCGGTCGCCCGCGCCACTTGCCGGAAATTGTCGATGTCCTGCTGGAAGAAGCCGAATTTCTTGCCGCTCTTGCCGTCGAGCTCGTTTTCAAGATGCGACGGCCGCGGATATTTGGTGAAGGTCGCCAGCACGGCGCTGCTCAGTTGCAAACCGCCGGGATTGGCCGGGCTCTGCAGCCGGCTGACGATGCGAAAGCCCTGGGCGTTGCCCTCGTAGCGCTCGAAATCGGCCTTCTGGGCCGGCGTGAAGTCGTGGCGTTCGAGCAGGCCGGAATTGCGGAACCACTCGCGGATGGCATCCTCGCCGGCATGGCCGAAGGGCGGGTTGCCGATGTCGTGGGCCAGGCAGGCGGCCGCGACGATCGCCCCGAAATCGCCCGATTCGACATGCTGCAGGCCGTGCCGGGCGATGATCTCGCGGCCGACCACGGCGCCCAGCGAACGGCCGACGCAACTGGCTTCCAGGCTGTGCGTCAGGCGGGTGCGGACGTAATCGCTCTTGGAGAGCGGGAAAACCTGCGTCTTGTCCTTCATGCGCCGGAAGGCTGAGGTGAAGACAATGCGGTCGTAATCCTGCTGAAAGGCGGTGCGCTCGGCCGTGCCCGGTGCCTTGCCGGCGCCCAGCCGTTCGCTCGACAGCAGTTTTTCCCAGATTTTTCGTTGGCCCATGCTCTTTGGATTCGACGATGCAATGGGCTGCGAGTTTACCCTGCTTCCAGCGCGCTCCGCACGTGATCGGGCACCGGCACCGATTTTCCGTTCAGGGTGTTCATCCACACCACCTTGGCGGCGCCTTCGGCGTAGAGTTTTTCGTCGCCCTCGATGCGCATTTCGACATAGGTCTGGAAGCTGGAGCGGCCGATGGCGCCGACGAAGGTCCGCACCTCGACCATGCCCGGATAAGTCATGGGGACCAGGAAGGTGCAGCTGGCGTTGATGATCACTGGCCCGTCGCCACCCGGCCGGACCTGGAGATCCATCTGCTCCAGCCACTCGACCCGCGCCTGCTCCATGTAGCGGAAATAGACGGTGTTGTTGACGTGCCCGTAGGCGTCCATGTCGCCCCAGCGGATGGGCATTTTCGTCACATGGATCAGTTTTTTGTGGTGTTCCATAAGCTCGCTCTCTGGGGGTTGCCGAATGTTTTTCCATACTGTACCGTATTGAAATCAGACCGACAATAATCAAGGAGACAGCATGCAACGCGAAGCGATGGAGTTCGACGTCGTCATCGTCGGCGGCGGCCCGGCCGGGCTGGCCTCGGCCATCCGCCTGAAACAGCTGGCGACCGAGCAAGGCAGCGATCTCTCGGTCTGCCTGATCGAGAAAGGCGCCGAAATCGGTGCCCACATCCTGTCCGGTGCCGTCATGGACCCGCGCGCCCTGAGCGAACTGCTGCCCGACTGGCAGGAAACCGGCGCCCCGCTCAACGCGCCGGTCACTGAAGACCGTTTTTTCATCCTGACCGAAGACGCCTCGACCCGGGTGCCGAACAGCCTGCTGCCGCAGTGCTTCCACAATGAAGGCAACTACGTCATTTCACTTGGCAATCTCTGCCGCTGGCTGGGTGAGCAGGCCGAGGCGCTCGGCGTCGACATCTACCCCGGTTTTGCCGGTGCCGAAGTGCTGTTCGATGAGAACGGTGCGGTCAAGGGCGTCGCCACCGGCGACATGGGCCGCCACCGCGACGGTTCGGAAGGCCCCAACTTCCAGCCGGGCATGGAACTGCACGCCAAATACACCTTCTTCGCCGAAGGCTGCCGCGGCCACCTCGGCAAGCAGCTCGAAGCGCAATTCAACTTGCGCGATGGCGTCGATCCGCAGACCTACGGCATCGGCCTCAAGGAGTTGTGGGAAATCCCGCCTGAAATGCACCAGCCCGGTCTGGTCATCCACAGCGGCGGCTGGCCGATGCAGCCGGACACCTATGGCGGCGGCTTTCTCTATCACCTGGAGAACAACCAGGTTGCCGTCGGTTTCGTGGTCGGCCTCGGCTACAGCAACCCGCACCTGTCGCCCTACGAGGAATTCCAGCGTTACAAGACGCACCCGGAAATTCGCAAGTTTCTCGAAGGCGGCAAACGCATTTCATACGGCGCCCGCGCCTTGACCGCCGGCGGCCTGCAAGCGCTGCCCAAGCTGGTTTTCCCCGGCGGCGTGCTGGTCGGCGACGATGCCGGCTTTCTCAACGCCGCCCGGATCAAGGGCTCGCACTGCGCCATCAAGTCCGGCATGCTGGCCGCCGAAACCTGCTTCAACGCGCTGGCCGCCAATCGCTGCCAGGATGAACTTTCAGAATATATTGAATTATTCAAAAACAGTTGGTTACACGACGAACTTCATAAATCACGTAACTTCAAACCGTGGATGAACAAGGGCCTGAAACTGGGCTCGATCATGTTCGGCATCGACCAGTTGGTTTTTCGCGGCAAGGCGCCGTGGACCCTGCGCAACCGCACCCCCGACCATGCCAAGCTGAAGCCGGCCGCCGACTGCCCGAAGATCGTTTACCCGAAGCCGGATGGCGTCCTGACCTTTGACCGCCTGTCCTCGGTCTTCCTGTCCAGCACCAACCATGAAGAAGACCAGCCCTGCCACCTGCAACTAAAGGACGCCACCGTTCCGGTCGGCATCAATCTGGCGCAATACGACGCGCCGGAGCAGCGCTACTGCCCGGCCGGCGTCTATGAAATCCTGCGCGACGAGAGCGGCAAGCCGCGCCTGCAGATCAATGCGCAGAACTGTGTGCACTGCAAGACCTGCGACATCAAGGACCCGACCCAGAACATCAACTGGGTCGTGCCGCAAGGCGGCGAAGGCCCGACCTATCCGAATATGTAGGATGTCCTTCGAAACCACGTTCGCATGCCGCGAAACGGGGTTTCCCGGTTTATAATTCCCCGGCTAAACCCCAAAGGGAGAACAACACATGGGCTTTCTCGCCGACAAGAAAATTCTGATCACCGGTCTGCTGTCCAAGCACTCCATCGCCTACGGCATCGCCAA
>CAIXSK010000096.1 GCA_903922075.1 uncultured beta proteobacterium
CGAGATCGAATACGTCAACAACGCCTTCGTCCGCAATACCGGCTACAGCCGCGACGAAGTCATCGGCGCCCACCCCGGGCTGCTGCGCTCCGGCATGACCCCCAGGGAAACCTACGAGGCCCTGTGGGCAACGCTGGAGCGCGGCGAAATCTGGCGTGGCGAATTCATCAACCGGCGCAAGGACGGCACGGTCTTCGAGGATTTCGCGATCATTTCGCCGGTCCGCCAGCCCGATGGCCGGATCAGCCACTATCTGGGCATCCAGGAAGACATCACCGAAAAGAAACGCAACCAGGCTGAACTGGAAAGCTATCGGCGGCACCTCGAGGCACTGGTCGCCGAACGTACCGAGCAGCTGATCCAGGCCAAGGAAGAAGCCGAATCGGCCAGCCGGGCCAAGAGCGCCTTTCTGGCCAACATGAGCCATGAAATCCGCACGCCGATGAATGCCATCCTCGGCCTGACCCACCTCGCCCAGCGCGATTCCGGCGATCCGGAGCAGCAGAAGCGCCTGGGCAAGGTGACCGAAGCAGCGCAGCACCTGATGGCCATCATCAACGACGTGCTCGACATCTCGAAGATCGAAGCCGACAAGCTGGTCCTCGAGCACACCGATTTTTCGCTGGCCGAGGTCTGTGCCAACGCCTGCAACCTGGTCACCGTCCGCGCCGAAACCAAGCATCTGCCGGTCAGCACGCAGCTCGATGCGGCCATTCCGGCGATGCTGCGCGGCGATCCGCTGCGTATCCAGCAAATCCTGCTCAACTTCCTGTCCAACGCGATCAAATTTACCGAACGCGGCAGGATCACGCTGAGCGCCAGTCTGCGGCAAAACGACAGCCATGGCATCGTGGTGTACTGTGCCGTGACCGACACCGGCATCGGTATCTCCGCCGATGCCCAGGCCCGTCTCTTCCTGCCTTTCGAGCAGGCCGACAGTTCAACCACCCGCCGCTACGGCGGCACCGGTCTCGGCCTGGCCATTACCCGGCGCCTGGTCGAAGCCATGCATGGCGAAATCGGCGTCGACAGCGCCCCCGGCCGGGGCAGCACCTTCTGGTTCACGATGCGACTGGCACCGGCAATTTCGAGCGCCCCCACCTTGGCGATCAGCCGCCCCCCCCTGCCGACGCACCGCACCGGGGCCAACGTGCTGGTCGCCGAAGACAATGCCATCAACGCCGAAGTTGCCAGCGACCTGCTGCGCAGCGCCGGTCTTGCCGTGACCCACGCCGCCGATGGCGGCGCAGCGCTCGACTTTGCCCGCCACCAGCATTTCGACCTGATCCTGATGGACATGCAGATGCCGGTCATGGACGGCCTTGAGGCCACCCGACAGATTCGCGCCCTGCCCGGCTACGCCCAGACGCCCATCCTGGCCATGACGGCCAATGCCTTCGACGAAGATCGCGACGTCTGCCTGGCGGCCGGCATGAACGATCATGTCGCCAAGCCGGTCGCTCCCGACGTACTGTACGCCGCGCTCGCCCGCTGGCTGCCCAGCCAGCCGGCGCCGTCGGCGATACCGCGCAGCGAGGCCGCCGCGCCCCCGCCGGAACTGGCCGACATCGAGGGACTCGACAGCCAGTTCGGCCTGCAAGCCGTGCGCGGCCGGGTGGACAGCTACTGTCGGTTGCTCAACAAGTTTGCCGAGAACCACACCGACGATTTTGTCCGGATACGCCAATGCCTCGCCGAGGGCAAGGTCGACGAAGCCCGCCGCCTGGCTCATTCGCTGAAAGGCGTTTCGGCCACGCTCGGCGCCATCGCCATCCATCGGGCATCGGTGGCGCTGGAAGAGGCCATCAAGGCGGGCTGGAACATCGCCCAGATCGAACCGCTGATTGACAACACGGCAAAGGTATACGCCGCGCTGCGCGAACAACTCGTCCGCTTGGCCCAGCCCCACCGGGTCAACCCGGAAATCGGCAATGCCCCGGCCACCGCCGCGTTGATCGAGCGCATCCGGCGGGAACTGCAACTCGGTGAAATCAGCGTCCAGGAACTGGTCAACCAGCAAGCCAGCACCCTGCGCATGGTCTTCGGCATCCGTTATCCGGAATTCGAAAGGCTGGTCGCATCCTTCGATTTCGAAAGCGCCCTCGCCTGCCTCAACGTCGCCGTTCCGCCGAATATTCCGGGCTAACGAACTGATCGCCATGAGCTAGTCGAAGAACTCTATTTCGCAAGTTCAAGAGCTTTGACGGACTCAGCCAGAACGATGAATCTCCTGCCCGTTTTCAGCGCATGTCTATGCATTTTAATATATTGACACGGCATATTCAGCCACCCAGAATGCCCAATCTTCATAAAAACAAGTTGAATCATGCCAGCTTCAGAGGGGACACTGAAGTATCAGGAGACGCTATGGCTGCTCGGGAGCCTGTGCAGCCTTTATCGCATTCCCTTCGATCCCAAGCTGGTCGAACAGGATTTTCCCCCGCCGCATAGCCTCGCCACCTTTCACGAAGCCGCCCGCGCCCTCGGCTTCAAGACCGGCCACAGCAAACACCCGGCCGACTGGCAAAAGCTGCCCCTGCCAGCCATCGCCTTCTTGCGCGCGGTGCCGGAAACGACTTCCGGCGAAACGATAGCGACCATCCCGGTCCTCATCCTCAAAACCGACGGCCACAAACTTCTCTACTTCCGCGCCGGTTCCCAAGCCCCGGAAACCATCACCGTCGACGCAACCAAAGGGGTCAGCAACCAAAGGGGTCAGAGACATTTCGTTTTTGAACTGAGCCAATAACCATGTCCCGCCGCCCCCGCGTGCTACTCGCCGATTACCCGCTGCACATCGTTCAGCGCGGCATCAACCGCGAGCCGTGTTTTTTCACCGATGAAGA
>CAIXSK010000097.1 GCA_903922075.1 uncultured beta proteobacterium
CCCCAGTTTTCCGGGTGCCAGGACATCTGCACGGTGCGGAAGACGCGCTCCGGGTGCGGCATCATGATCGTGAAGCGGCCGTCGGCCGTGGTCACCGCGGTCAGGCCACCCGGCGAACCGTTCGGGTTGTACGGATAGACCTCGGTCGGTTCCCCCTTGTTGTCGACGTAGCGGACGGCCGACAGCACCTTGGCCTGGTCGTCGGCGTTGTCGAACACCGCGCGGCCCTCGCCGTGCGAGACGACGATGGGGACCTGCGAGCCTTCCATGCCGGCGAAGAAGATCGACGGCGAATCGAGGATTTCCGTCATCACGAAGCGGGCTTCGAACTGTTCGACCCGGTTGCGGCGGAAGGCCGGCCAGTGTTCGGCGCCGGGGATGATGGATTTCAGCGCGCTCATCATCTGGCAGCCGTTGCAGACGCCCAGTGCGAAGGTATCTTTACGGTTGAAGAAGGCGGCAAACTCGTCGCGGCAACCGTCGTGCATCAGGATGGTCCGCGCCCAGCCCAGGCCGGCGCCGAGCACGTCGCCGTAGGAGAAGCCGCCGCAGGCGATCAGACCCTTGAAGTCCTTGAGGCTGACTCGGCCGGCCAGGATGTCGCTCATATGCACGTCGACCGCGGCAAAGCCGGCCTTATCGAAGGCGGCAGCCATTTCGTAATGGCTGTTGACGCCCTGCTCGCGCAGGATGGCGACGCGCGGACGGCCGCTGATCTGGGCATAGACCTGGGTGAAATCTTCCTGCGGGTCGAAAGTCAGCTTCGGCGACAGGCCGGGATCGGCGACGTCGAGGATGCGGTCGAATTCCTGCTGGGCGCAGTCCGGGTTGTCGCGCATCGCCTGCATGCGGAAGCTGGTTTCCGACCAGGCGCGCTGCAGGTCGACGCGCTTCTCGCGCAGCACGCGCTTGGCGTTGCGGGTGACGCGGATTTCGTCCCATTCGTTCAGGGTGCCAACGAAGTGGTAAGGCACGCGCAGGGCACGCAGGATGGGCGTGACCTTTTCGCGGTCAGCGCGGCGAATCTGGATCAGGGCGCCCAGCTCTTCGTTGAACAGGGCGCGGACGATGTGCTCGAAATCGCGACCGGCCAACAGGTTGGTCAGCTTTTCCGAACCGTCGACATCGCCGGCGCCGGCGTCGTAGCAAATACCGTCGAGATCGAGCGACACGCCACGGCGGCTGGCGAAGGCCATTTCGCAGGCGGCGACGAACAGACCGCCGTCGGAACGGTCGTGGTAGGCGAGCAGCAGGCCGTCGCGGTTCAGCTTCTGCACGGCATCGAACATGCCCTTCAACTTGGCCGGATCATCGACATCCGGCGCATCGCTGCCGGTGGCGTTGTACACCTGCGCCAGGCAGGAGCCGCCGAGGCGGCTCTGGCCGAGGTCGAGCAGCAGCAGTTCAGTTTCGCCCTGATCGACGGCCAGTTGCGGCGTCTTCGTCTTGCGGACGTCGTCGACCGCGGCAAACGAGGTCACCACCAGCGACAACGGGGAAACGACCTGCTTCTTCTCGCCGCTCTCTTCCCAGGCCGTACGCATCGACAGCGAATCCTTGCCGACCGGGATCGAGACGCCAATCGCCTTGCACAGGTCGGAGACGGCCTCGACGGTGTCGAACAGGCGGGCGTCTTCACCGGCAACGCCGCACGGCGCCATCCAGTTGGCCGACAGTTTCACCTTGCCCAGTTCGCCGACATCGGCGGCGGCCAGGTTGGTCAGCGCCTCGCCGATCGCCATGCGGCCGGAGGCCGGCGCGTCGAACACGGCCAGCGGGGTGCGCTCGCCCATGGCAAAGGCCTCGCCGAGGTAACCCTGGTAGCCCATCGTCGTCACGGCGACGTCGGCCACCGGCACCTGCCACGGGCCGACCATCTGGTCGCGGGCGGTCATGCCGCCGACCGAGCGGTCGCCGATCGAGATCAGGAAGGTCTTGTCGGCGATGGTCGGCAGACGCATCAGGCGGTAGGCGGCGTCCTTCAGTTCGATGGCTGTGGCGTCGAAGGAAACGAAGGTTTCCGGCTCATGCTTGACGTCGCGGGTCATGCGCGGCGGCTTGCCGAGCAGCGCTTCCATTTCCATATCGACCGGATTGACGCCGAAATGGGCGTCGGTCACCGTCAAATGGCCGTCGCCGGTCGCTTCGCCGACGACAGCGAACGGGCAGCGCTCGCGCTCGCACATGGCCTGGAATTCGGCGATGCGGTTCGGCGGAATGGCCAGCACGTAGCGTTCCTGCGATTCGTTGGACCAGATTTC
>CAIXSK010000098.1 GCA_903922075.1 uncultured beta proteobacterium
AAGGCGTCCTCGACCGCGTCAAGTGGGTCAAGAAGAACTTCCCGCAGATCGAAGTGATCGGCGGCAACATCGCCACCGCCGATGCGGCGCGGGCGCTGGTCGACAACGGCGCCGACGGCGTCAAGGTCGGCATCGGCCCTGGCTCCATCTGCACGACGCGCATCGTTGCCGGTGTCGGCGTACCGCAGATCACCGCCATCCAGAACGTTTCCGAGTCGCTGAAGGGCACCGGCGTGCCGATGATCGCCGACGGCGGCATCCGCTACTCCGGCGATATCGCCAAGGCCATCGCGGCCGGCGCCGATACGGTCATGCTCGGCGGCCTGTTCGCCGGCACCGAGGAAGCACCGGGCGAGGTCGAGCTGTTCCAGGGCCGTTCCTACAAGTCCTATCGCGGCATGGGTTCGCTCGGCGCGATGCAGGCCGGTTCCTCGGATCGTTACTTCCAGGAAGCCACCGCCAACGTCGACAAGTTCGTGCCGGAAGGCATCGAAGGCCGTGTCCCGTACAAGGGTTCGGTGCTCGCCGTGATCCACCAGCTGATGGGCGGCCTGCGCTCGTCGATGGGCTATCTCGGCAGCCCGAGCATCGCCCACATGCACGACAACGCCTGTTTCGTCGAGATCACCTCGGCCGGCATCCGTGAATCGCACGTCCATGACGTGCAGATCACCAAGGAAGCCCCGAACTACCACCTCGACTGATCGTCTTCATGGTCCTCAGGGCGGCTCGCGGAGCCGCCCTTGTTCATTCAAGGCACTGAAAATGTCCCACCAAAAAATCCTCATCCTCGATTTCGGTTCCCAGGTCACCCAGCTGATCGCCCGTCGCGTTCGCGAAGCCAAGGTTTTCTGCGAAATCCACCCGTACGACGTTTCCGACGAGTTCATCCGCAACTATGGCGCCAAGGGCATCATCCTGTCGGGTGGCCCGAGTTCGGTCACCGAGGGCGACACGCCGCGCGCGCCGAACGTCGTTTTCGAGCTGGGCATCCCGGTGCTCGGCATCTGCTATGGCATGCAGACCATGGCCCAGCAGCTCGGCGGCCAGGTGATGACCGCCGAAGCGGCCGGCAAGTCCCGCGAATTCGGCTACTCGGAAGTCCGCGCCCACGGCCACACGGCGCTGTTGAACGACATCGCCGATTTCTACAGCCCGGAAGGCCACGGCATGCTGAAGGTCTGGATGAGCCACGGCGATTCCGTGATGGAACTGCCGGCCGGCTTTATCAAGATGGCGTCGACCGCCTCCTGCCCGATTGCGGCGATGGCCGACGAAAGCCGCAAGTTCTATGCCGTCCAGTTCCACCCGGAAGTGACGCACACCCAGCAGGGGCGCGCCATTCTCGAACGCTTCGTGCATGGCATTTGCGGCTGCGGCACTGACTGGGTGATGGGCGACTACATTGCCGAAGCCGTCGATGCCATCCAGCGTCAGGTCGGCGACGAGGAAGTCATCCTCGGCCTGTCCGGCGGCGTCGATTCCAGCGTCGCCGCAGCGCTGATTCACAAGGCGATCGGCGACCAGCTGACCTGCGTTTTCGTCGATCACGGCCTGCTGCGCCTCAACGAAGGCGACATGGTCATGGAGATGTTCGCCCGCAATCTCGGCGTCAAGGTCATCCGTGTCGATGCCGTCGACGCCTTCATGGGCAAGCTGGCTGGCGTTTCCGACCCCGAGCAGAAGCGCAAGATCATCGGCAAGGAATTCGTCGAGGTCTTCCAGACCGAATCGAAGAAGCTCTCCGCCGCCAAGTGGCTGGCCCAGGGCACCATTTACCCGGATGTGATCGAATCGGCCGGCAAGGGCAAGAAGGGCGCCCACACCATCAAGAGCCACCACAACGTCGGCGGCCTGCCGGAAGACATGCACCTCAAACTGCTTGAACCGCTGCGCGAGCTGTTCAAGGACGAAGTCCGCGAACTGGGTGTCGCGCTCGGCCTGCCGCGCGAGATGGTCTATCGTCACCCCTTCCCCGGCCCCGGCCTGGGCGTGCGCATCCTCGGCGAGGTCAAGCGCGATGCGGCCAGTCTGCTGCAGCGCGCCGACGCCATTTTCATCGACGAACTGCGCGCCACGCATGCCACCGAGCGCGATGTGGCGGCCGGCGCCTGTACTGCGGCTGACATCGGCAAGAGCTGGTACGACCTGACCAGCCAGGCCTTTGCCGTCTTCCTGCCGGTCAAGAGCGTCGGCGTGATGGGCGATGGCCGCACCTACGAAAACGTCGTCGCGCTGCGCGCCGTGGTCACCAGCGACTTCATGACCGCCCACTGGGCGCATCTGCCCTACGAACTGCTCGGCCGGGTGTCGAACCGGATCATCAACGAAGTGCGCGGTCTGAACCGGGTCGTCTATGACGTCTCAGGCAAGCCACCGGCGACGATCGAGTGGGAATGATCGACTATTGATCCCGGCGCGCAGGCCCGGCATTCGATGTGAAAAGCGCCCCGAGCGATCGGGGCGTTTTTATTTCGGGCGCCGCTTTCCTCAGGCGGTGAATCTCGTTCTCGTGTCTTCGGCGGTTTCACGGTAGAAGTCGATAGCGCGGGCTGCAGCGGCCGGACTGACCGGAACCGGAAGTTCGGCGACGATGGCGTTCAGATTGACGCCCGCGGCCGCGGCGGGCACGAAATCGCTCAGGTGCGACGCCGCGATGAGCGCCGAGTAGAGCGGATCGGCCTGGTTCTTGATGGCGCGTAAGCCCGGATCGTCGAGAAGATTCTGCAGGACCAGCGTAGCGCTGAAGGCGCTTTGCTCGCTGGCAACGGCTGCGGTGCTGCTTGCCGTTGGGGCTGCCAAGCCGTCATTCGGGGCGGTGCCGGGCGTCGCGTTCCCGACGGCCGTGCTGCCACCGATGGCCGCCAATACCTGTGCGGCAGCCGACAGTGTGACGCTTGTCGAATCGGCAACGACGGTCGCTGAAACCGCTGTCCGGCTGCTGTCCGTCAGCCGCTGAACGGCTGCCGAAGGGAGCGTTGCCAGACCGGAAACAGTGGTCGGCGATATGGCGAGAAAAGTGGCCATCTTTGCGACTCAACTTCCCTTGGCCGTATGGGAAGCCTGAAAACATTTTATCGGCCCGAGACCACGCAGTGACTGGTGGCCGTTGCGCGATTTCTACTCGCCGCAACGAAGGTTTTGAGTGCTAATCGCTCGGATAATTCCGCGATCCGGCGATCAGCTATCCATGGCGCCGGCTTGCCATAGCGGCGAAGTGGCGGACGATGGCCTGACAGGCGCCATCGCGCCGGGCTTGAAGCTGGCGCGGTGAATCAGGACGTTGATCGACAGCGTCGCCGTCAGCAGGCCGGCGGCGCCGAGGTTGTGCGCGACGGCGAGGGGCAGCGGCAACGACCACAGCACATTGACTATCCCGAGGCCGATCTGGACCAGTAGCAGGCCGCCCAGCAGCAGGCCCCAGCGTCGCCAGAGCTGGCTGGCGCTGCTGATCAGGCTGGCGGCCAGCGTTCCGGCGAGCAGGGCGACGAGGACGGCACCGAGGCGGTGCGTCCAGTGGATGGCGGTCAATGCGGCGAGCGGCAATAGCTGGCCGTCGGCGGTCTGGCCCAGTTCGCGGTGCAGGCTGAAGGCGTGGGCGAACTCCATCTCGGGCTGCCATTGGCCCTGGCAGGTCGGGAAGTCGGGGCAGGCGAGGGCGGCATAGTTGCTACTGACCCAGCCGCCGAGGGCGATCTGGACGGCGACGGCGAGCAGGGCGGCCAGCGCGAGCAGGCTTGTCGACGGGCGAACGTCGGTATCGGCCGGTACGGCGCTGCGCTGGGCGACGGCCATGCCGGCGAGGAGGGCAAGGGTGGTCATGCCACCGATCAGATGCAGGGTGACAATGACCGGTTTGAGCAACAGTGTGACGGTCCACATGCCGAGTGCCGCCTGCAGGCCGACGACGCCGAGCAGCGCCGTGGGCAGGGCGGGCGACTGCCGGTCGCGCATCTTCTTGTGCCAGGCGATCACCGTCAGCGCCAGGATCAGCAGGCCCAAGGTGCCGGCCAGGTAACGATGAAGCATTTCCTTCCAGGCCTTGCCGGTGTCGACCGGGCGGTCCGGGAATGCTGTGGTGGCTGCTTGCTGTTCGTGCGGGGCATCGGGTACGCCCAGCCAGTGGCCGTAGCAGCCGGGCCAGTCGGGGCAGCCGAGGCCGGCGTCGGACAGCCGGACGTAGGCGCCGAGCGCGATGACGGCGAAGGCGAGCAGCGTGGCAATCAGCAGCAGGCGGCGGTAGAGGCGCATGGTCAGAAGACGATCAGGCGGTCGGCGAACAGGGCGGCGAAGAGCAGGGTCAGGTAGAGGATCGAGTAGCGGAAGGTGCGCTTGGCCAGGGCATCGCTGTAGTTGCGGCAGAGCGCGATGGCGTAGCCGAGGAAAATCAGGTCGAGCAGGCTGATGGCGACCAGGTAGAAAGTCCCGCTCATACCGAGCGAGACGGGGATCAGGCTGGCGGCGGCGAGCATCACGGTGTACCAGAGGATGTGCTGGCAGGTGAAGGCGATGCCGTGGGTGACTGGCAGCATGGGCAGGCCGGAGCGGGCGTAGTCGTCGCGCCGGTAGCAGGCCAGCGCCCAGAAGTGCGGCGGCGTCCACAGGAAGATGATCAGGAAAAGGACCAGCGGTTCGGCCGAGACCTGGCCGGTCATCGCCGCCCAGCCGAGCAGCGGCGGCATGGCGCCGGAGGCACCGCCGATGACGATGTTCATCG
Source organism: uncultured beta proteobacterium (assembly GCA_903922075.1). GTDB lineage: Bacteria > Pseudomonadota > Gammaproteobacteria > Burkholderiales > Rhodocyclaceae > Azonexus. The sequence continues at coordinate 4,718 of CAIXSK010000098.1, forward strand.
GCGTCGCCGGCTTGAGCACCAGCGTGTAGATGACGGTGTAGCCGACGAAGGTGGCCAGCGTCAGCCACATGGTCAGGTCGTTGATGAAGGTATGCAGCAGCCACAGGCCGATGGCGCCGAGCGTGGTGGCCAGGGTGATGGTTTCGAGCGGCGAGATGTCGCCGCGGGCCGTCGCCCGCCAGCTGGTGCGGGCCATCTTGGCGTCGATGGTGCGCTCGACCAGGCAGTTCAGCGCGGCGGCGGCGAAGGAAACCAGCGCGATACCCAGCGAGGCGACCAGGAAGCGCAGGAGCGGCGGAAAGCTGGGGGTGGCCAGGAACATGCCGATCATCGCGGTGAACACGATCAGGCTGTTGACCCGCGGTTTGCACAGGTGGGCGAAGGCGGCCAGGCGTTGGCCGTAGCTCAGGGATGGGGCGGTGGCGACGGTGTGCATGGAAATCTCCTAGCCGTTCCAGGCGTATTTGAGCAGGCGTTCGAGGTCGGCGCGCACACCCTGGGGGCTGGCGTCGGCGGGATAAGTGATGACCAGTTGGCCCTGCGGATCGACGAGCAGCAGGGGGTCGGTGATATCGGCCAGTTCGTCGGGCGGGGCGGTGAGCAGCAGGAGGTCGGGCTGGCTGCGGGTGAGGGCGAGCAGGGCCGGGTCATCCGGCTGGTCGGTCAGCACCGCGCGGCTGACCCGGCTCATGTTCTTGTAGAGGGCGACGTGGATGCGGCGCATTTCGTCGAGGCGGGCCAGGCATGCATCGGTGCAGGGGCCGGCGACCCGGACCATGAAAATCCATTTTTGGCCATTTTTTGCCGCCGACCGTAGCATTTGCCCGGAAAGCTGGCGCGGTGGGCTGACCAGGTGGCCGTGGTGGGAAATCCGGGGCGGTTGCCAGCCGCCGAAGTAGAGCGCGGCGCCGATGATGAAGGGCAGCGCCAGCAGGCCGACGATCAGCGCCAGCATCAGCCGGCCCTGGCGCTGGTTGGGCGGCGGATTGATCGCCAGGCTGCTCATGGCCGGCGGACCAGGAAATAGCCCCAGATGCCGAGGCTGGAAGCGGCAAAGCCGAACCACTGCAGGGCGTAGCTGCGATGGCGTTCGGCCCTTTCGTCCGGGCGCGGCCACTGGCGCAGGTAGCCGTGCGGCGATTCGGCGTCGAGCTGCACGATGACCGGTTGCAGCGGATAGGGCGCGCTCTGGCGGAAGCGTTCGAGGTCAAGGTTCTGCCAGACCGGCGCCCAGCCGCTGGTTGGTTGCGGCGCCAGATTGAAGAAGCGTTGCGGCGGCATGACCGCGATGCCGCTCAATTCGACCTCACCGGCCGGCACCTCGGCCGCCGGCTGGATGGCATGGTCGGCCGGGGCGGGTAGCCAGCCGCGATTGACCAGCACGTGCATCGATGAGCCGGCGATCTGCAGTGGCGTGATGACGTGGTAGCCGGCCCGTTCGTCGTGCAACTGGTTGTCGAGCATGATCTGGCGCGAGGCGTCGAAAGTGCCGCGCAGGATGACCCGGCGGTAGCGCAGGGTTTCGCCATCGACAGGCGCGGTTGGCATCAGGATAGCGGTGTCATGGCTGCGCGCGTCGAGCTCCATTTGCAGCGCGGTCTTGGTTTCCGCCTTGCGCCACTGCCACATTCCGAGCGAAACGAAGGTCGGCAGCAATACCGCCAGCACCAGCCCGCCGATGATCGCCGCCTGGCGTCGGGTAACCCTTGCCGCCGCGACCGGCGGGCGCGCATACTGCGGCATCGAAAGCCTGTCGGGAGACTCGGCCATGCTCAAGCTAGCGGTGGTTTTGCTGTTGTTGGCCATAATCGGCAGCCTGTTCTCCGGGCTCTTCTTCCTCTACCGCGATCAGGCGAGCGGCCAGCGCATGGCGAAAGCGCTGACCTGGCGCATCGGGCTGTCGATCATGCTGTTCCTGTTGCTGCTCGCCGGGTTCAGGTTCGGTCTCATTCCCGGCTACACCCAATAAACGAAGACGAAGAGCAGCAGCCAGACGACATCGACGAAGTGCCAGTACCAGGCGACGCCTTCGAAGGCGAAGTGGCGCTCTGCCGTGAAATGACCGCTCAGGCTGCGCAGCAGGATCACCGCCAGCATGACCGTGCCGAGCGTCACGTGAAAGCCGTGAAAGCCGGTTAGCATGAAGAAGGTAGCGCCGTAGGCGCCGGCCCCCATGGTCAGCCCGAGTTCGTTATAGGCGTGATGGTATTCGTAGGCCTGGAAGCCAAGGAAAAGGCAGCCGAGCAACACGGTTGCGGCGAGACCGAGGCTGAGCTGGCGGCGATTGCCCTTGAGCAGCCCCCAGTGCGCCCAGGTGACGGTAGCGCCGGAACTGAGCAGCAGGGCAGTGTTCAGCGCCGGGATGCCCCAGGCGCCCATTGGCGTAAAAGCCGGACCCTTCGGGCCGCTGGTTGGCCAGGTACCGGTAAAGTCAGGCCATAGACTGGTGCCGTGGGCGCCGAGCATGCCGCCGAGGTCGGGGACCGAAATGATCCGCACGTAGAACAGGGCGCCGAAGAAGGCAGCAAAGAACATCACCTCGGTGGCGATAAACCAGATCATGCCGTAGCGGAAGGATTGATCCTCCCAGTCGCGATAGGCGCCGCCCTGCGATTCGCCGATCACCTTGCCGAACCACCCAAAAAGCACGTAGATGATCACGGCGACGCCGCCCAGGGCGAACCATTTGCCGGCCCCGAAATTGTTGATCGACTGGACGAAGCCGAGGGCCAGCAGGAACATGCCCACCGACAGGATGACCGGATAGAGGCTGGGCTGGGGAACGAAGTAATGGTCCCTGGGCGCTGGCTGGGCTGTGCTGGTGTTCATCGAACCTCCCCGTTGCCGGACAGTGTCTGGCCTTGTCCTTCGGAATTGAAAAACGCATACGACAGCGTGATGTGGCTAATGCTACGGTCGACCTCTGATTTGACGATAAAAGCGAGCGGCATTTCGCGCGATTCACCGGGCGCCAGTGTCTGCTGCGAGAAACAGAAGCACTCGATCTTCTCGAAATGTTGCGCTGCCTGGCCGGGCGAAATGCTCGGCACGGCCTGGCCGGTGATGGTCCGGTTCGAGGTGTTGCGCACCAGGTAGCTGACCTGCTGCAGTTCGCCCGGATGGATGTCGAGACCAAGCGTCAGCGGGCGCATGTCCCAGGGCAGGCCGGGCATCACGGTGCCGGTAAATTCGACGCGGACGGTCCGCGACGTATCGACGGCGGAGGTCGGCGCTGCCGCCACCTTCAGGCCGCCGACGCCAAAGCCGTCACGGATGGTCATCTTGCCGTTGAAACCAGTGGCCTCGCACAGCACGTTGTAGAGCGGAACCAGGGCGAAGGCAAAGCCGAAGGCCGCCGCCACCAGCAACAACAAGCGGCCGATCAGGCGATTGTGGCTGGCAGGAGTCGGCTGGGCGTGGTCCATGAAACTAGCGCTTGATGAACAGTCCGAGCAGGTAAATGGCCGCCACTGCCGCGGCCAGCAGCCAGCCTAGACGCCGCGATGCGCTGCGGCGGCGTTCGAGGTCGGCTTCCGAATACGGCTGGTTCATGGCTGTTCCCCTCACTTGATCACCGGCTGGGTTTCCCAGCTATGGTGCGGCGGCGGCGAGGAAAGCTCCCACTCCAGCCCCTCGGCGCCTTCCCAGACGCGGCTCTCGACCTTTGGGCCGCCCCGTACACAACACCAGATGTTCCAGGCAAAGAGCAACTGGCTGAAACCCAGGACAAAGGCGCCCAAGGTCGAGATCGCATTGAATTCGGCGAACTGCAGCGCATAGTCGGGAATGCGCCGCGGCATGCCGGCCAGGCCGAGGAAGAACTGCGGCAGGAAGGTCAGGTTGAAAGAAACCACGGTCAGCCAGAAATGCAGCTTGCCGAGCTTCTCGCTGTACATGTGGCCGGTCCATTTCGGCAGCCAGTAATAGACGCCGGTCATCACGCCCATGATGCCGCCGGCGAACAGCGCGTAATGGAAGTGGGCGACGACGAAATAGCTGTGGTGGTACTGGGCGTCGGCCGCTACGTCGGCGAGGATCAGCCCGGTCAGGCCGGCGATGCCGAACAGCACGATGAAGCCGACGGCGAACAGCATCGGCGTCTCGAAGGTCATCGCCCCCTTCCACATGGTGGCGATCCAGCAGAAGAACAGGACGGCCAGTGGCAGCGAAATGGCCATGGTGCTGAACATGAAGTAGATCAGCGCCGGCACCGGCATGCCGGCCGTGAAGAAATGGTGCGCCCAGACGATGACCGAGAGCAGGCCGATGGCGATGAAACTGTAAACCTGCGCCTTGTAGCCGTAGGTCGGCTTGCGCGAGAAGGTGGACAGGACGTGCGGCATCAGGCCCCAGACCGGCAGCAGCAGGATATAGACCTCGGGATGGCCGAAGAACCAGAACAGGTGCTGGAAGAGGATCGGGTCGCCACCGCCGGCAGCGCTGAAGAAATGCGTGCCGAAATGGCGGTCGGTGAGCAGCATGGTCACCGCGCCGGCCAGCACCGGCAGCGTGGCGATCAGCAGGAAGGCGGTAATCAGCCAGCCCCAGGCGAACAGCGGCAGCTTCATCATCGTCATGCCGGGGGCGCGCATGTTGAAGATGGTGACGATGATGTTGATCGACCCCATGATCGACGAGATGCCGAGGATGTGCACCGAGAGGATGGCAAACTCGACGCCCATGCCGCCCTGCACCGAGAGCGGCGCGTAGAAGGTCCAGCCGGTGGCGATCGCCCCGTCGCCGATGCCGAACAGGGCCAGCGTGAAGGGCAGGGTGAGCAGGATGGCGGCCGGCGGCAGCAGCCAGAAACCCCAGTTGTTGAGGCGGGGTAGCGCCATGTCCGGGGCGCCGATCATCAGCGGGATCATCCAGTTGGCGAAGCCGGTGGCGGCCGGCATCAGCGCCGCGAAGATCATCACCAGCGCATGCACGCCGATCAGCTGGTTGAAGAACTCCGGTTTCATCAACTGCAGGCCGGGCTGAAACAACTCGGCGCGCACTGCCAAGATCATCAGCCCGCCGACGAAGAACATGATCAGCGAGAAGGTCAGGTACATCGTCCCGATGTCCTTGTGGATGGTCGTCGTCAGCCAGCGCAGCATTCCGCTCGGGTGGTGCTCGGCGGGGTGTTCGGCGGGATGGGTAGTCAGCGTGCTCATGGCGATTCTCCTA
>CAIXSK010000099.1 GCA_903922075.1 uncultured beta proteobacterium
CAGCGGCGCGAATTGCACAGCCAGTCGCGGCAGCTGAAGGTCTTTGTCGAGGCAGCGGATGAGGTGGCCATGCTCGATGCCGACAAAATGACGGTGGTTCTCGACAATCTTTTATCGAACGCGATCGATTTCAGCCCGGAGGGCGGTGAAATTCGCTTGAGTGCGATGCATTCCGATGGGCTCTGGCGTTTCGAATGCGTCGATCAAGGGCCGGGGGTGGCGGAGGAAGACCGCCAGAGGATCTTCGATCCCTTTGTTCAGGGGCAGCGCATGGCGCCGGCACCGAGGCAGGGGAGTGGCGTTGGTTTGTCCATCGTTCGCGAACTGGTCCGCGCCATGGGCGGCGCAGTCTATCTAGTCCCGCAGGCGACGGGGGCCCATTTTTGTGTGGAAATTCCTGATGAGCAGTAATAAAAAGTTCTTGCCCGTACGATGGGCAGTATTGTCCTGGGTGGTCGCTTTCATGCTGGTGGCAGCCGGGTGCACGACGCCTCCCACGAAGAAGGCGGCGCGCCAGGATGAAACGACACCGGAGGCGGCGCTGGTCTATTACCACGGCTTGTCGCGAATGACGCCGGCGGAACTCGGGCGTGAGCGCATGGTGCTCACTGCCGTTCCGCAGACGCCCTATACGCAGGTCCGGATGGCGATGCTGCTTGGACACCCCCGCGTTCAGCAGGATCTGGGCAAGGCCTTGTCGCTGCTCGACAGCGTTCTGAAATCCAGCGACCCGGCGGCGATTGTCTTTCACCCGCTGGCCCGGGTCGTTGCCGACAACTACCAGGAGCGGACAAAACTCGATGCCCAATTGGAAAAACAGGGGCTGCAGTTGAAGGACAGCCAGCGCAAAACGACCGAACTGCAGGAAAAACTCGACAGCCTGGCCGATATCGAGCGAACCCTGACTCCGCGGCCGCCTGCCGCCCGGCCCGGAGGTATCAAGCGATGATGGCGCACGCATCACGTTCTGCCGGGGCGCATGTACTGGTCGTCGACGACGACGAGGATATTTTGCGCCTGCTGACCATGCGCCTGCGGGCAAGAGGCTTCCGGGTGACTGCCGTCGGCTCGGCCGAGCAGGCGTTGGCTCAGATTGCCGTTGACCCGCCGCGGGTGGTGGTCAGTGATGTGCGTTTGCCCGGACAGGATGGTCTGGCGCTGTTTGAGGAAATCCGGCGGACGCGGCCGACGCTGCCGGTTATTCTCCTGACCGCGCACGGCAATATTCCCGATGCAGTGGACGCCACCTCGCGCGGCGTGTTCGGCTACCTGACCAAGCCCTTCGACAGTCAGATCTTGCTCGAAAAGATCGACCGCGCCCTGATGGTCTCGGCACCGAGCTCCCCGACGGGCGATGAAACACCTGCGTCGGTGCAGGGGGACGACGTCTGGATGGCTGGCGTGGTGTTTCGCAGCAGCCGCATGGCCGAGTTGATGGCCGAAGCGCGTATGGTCGCCGCCTCGGATGCCAGTGTGCTGATCCGTGGTGAAAGCGGGACCGGCAAGGAAGTGCTGGCCCGAGCCATCCACCGAGCCAGTCCGCGGGCCAAGGGGCCGTTTGTCGCCATCAACTGCGGTGCCATTCCGGAACAGCTGCTTGAGTCGGAGCTATTCGGTCATGCCAAAGGGGCGTTCACCGGCGCCGGCGCCAGCAGGGTCGGCTTGTTTCAGGCCGCCAACGGCGGCACGCTGTTTCTCGACGAAATCGGCGACATGCCGCTGGCGCTGCAGGTCAAGCTGCTGCGGGTGCTGCAGGAGCGAGTCGTGCGGCCGGTCGGCACGACCCGGGCCGAGCCGGTCGATGTCCGCCTGCTTTCGGCCACCCACCGCGATCTTGATGCGGCCATGGCACAGGGGCAGTTTCGCGAGGACTTGTACTATCGCCTCGATGTAGTATCCCTGAATCTGCCGCGCCTTGACGAGCGGCGCGAGGACATTCCGCTGCTTGCCGCCCATTTCGTCCAGTTGCTGGCCGGCAAGTATGGCAAGCCGGTCAACGGTTTCGCCCCGGAGGCCCTTGAGGCGCTGGCCACGGCATCATGGCCGGGCAATGTCCGGCAACTGTTCAATGTCGTCGAGCAAAGCTGCGCCTTGACCTCGACGCCGCTGATTCCGCTGGCGCTCGTCCAGCGGGCGCTGCGCGTCCCGGCCATGGATGCGCTGACCTACGCCGATGCCAAGCAGCGCTTCGAGCGCAATTACCTCGTTCAGTTGTTGAAACTGACCGATGGCAATGTCGCCGATGCGGCGAGGATTGCCGAGCGCAATCGGACGGAGTTCTACCGGCTATTGCAAAAACACGACTTGACGCCAGCCATGTTTCGCAGCGAAGGAGAAGCCGCCGGGGAGCGCTGATCCGGCAGCGGCCGGCGTTGAGTTGCTTCCGGGGTGCCTGGTGCCTGTCGCCACAGGACGACGGATGCTCGCTCCCGTTCTGGCAATTAATTTCCTAACTTACTGATTATTCTGATAACAATAATCCTGGCATGGAGTTCGCAATAGGGAATGGCATTCACTACAAAAAGGGATCTGCCATGCTCAAACGTAATCTCCTTGTCGCCAGTCTTTTTGCTGTCGCGACCTTCGTCGGTTTGGGGCTATCGGCCTTTGCGACCGACGACCCGAAAGCGGTTGCTGCGGTAGTCGCTGGCACTGAGGCGCTGGATGCAGCGCTGACCGACAAGGTCGAGACGCTTCTTCGGACTGATATCGGTTTGGCCGGATCGCAGCTTCGGGTGATTTCAAAAGCAGCAATCGTTACCGTTGCGGGCTCCGTGCCAGATGAGCACGCATTACGACGAGCGCTCGATCTGGCCAGTGGTGTGCGCGGCGTGCGCGAGGTGCGCAATGCAATGGAGGTCGATCTCCCAAAGTAAGGGCAGGGGGCGATGCAAAGGGACTGGGAGGGCTGATCAGGCTAATTCCAGCGTTACCAGTAGCGCACCTTCGTCGACTGTATCGCCCTCTGTGACATGTATCTCGATGACTCGTCCAGCGTACGGACTTGGGATGTCCAAAGCCACCTTGCCGGTTTCGAGGGTCAGGATGTTGTCATCGCGCTCCACCATGTCGCCAATTTTGACCAGGAGTTCGAGAATGAACACGTTGCCGTTGGCGCACGAGCCGCAACTTGACCAGCACTCGGGGTATTTCGGCATCCGGACATTGATCGTGGACATAGGTTTTTTCCTGAAAACACTTGCATTTTACCCATCTGTCCGTATAATGCGCGGCTCTGACAGCGCGCCCGTAGCTCAGTTGGATAGAGTATCTGGCTACGAACCAGAGGGTCGGGCGTTCGAATCGCTCCGGGCGCGCCATAAAAACTGTGAAGAGCCGCCTTGATGGTGGCTTTTTTCATTTTCAGGCGGTATAAAGTGGCGGGCCTCTCCGCGAGAGCTTCTTCATCCCCCGACTTTTGCCTACCCAGGACTGTTATGAACGTCTTTTCCCGGACTCTGATCGCTTTCGTGGCACCCGCGCTGGTTGTTCTCGGCACGATGCTTCCCGTGCTCGCGCTGGCTGGCGATCACGGTGGCGGAGCGCCGGAGCCGATGGTGTTCACGGTCAACCTGGGCAAGGATAATTATTTGCAGTTTGGCTTGATTTTCGAGGGTGCGTCGCCCGAGGTCGCTCACCTTCTGGCCGGATACAAGCCGCGCTTGCAGCACGAGATCATCCTGCTGCTTTCCGCCAAGGAGGCGAGCAAACTGCGTACGCTGGCCGGCAAGAAGGAATTGATCGAGGAAATCGTCGAACTGGGCAATCACGTGATCCACGAGGATGACAAGACGGGCATCAAGGAAGTTTTGTTTACCAAGTTCCTGATTCAGTAAGATCCGGTCATGCCTGCCGATACTCAATCCGTCGAGGCTACGCTGGATGCGGTTGCAGGGCACCTGAGGCAGGCGCAGCGGGTATTGTTCATCACCGGGGCGGGGATATCGGCCGATTCGGGTTTGCCGACCTATCGCGGTGTTGGTGGCCTGTACGCCGGCGAGCCGACCACCGATGGGCTGTGCATCGAGGAGGCGTTGTCCGGCGAGGTGTTTGCGATACGTCCCGATATCACCTGGAAATACCTGATCCAGATCGAGGAGAGCTGCCGGGGCGCCCTGCCGAATGCCGCGCATCGGGCAATAGCCTGGCTGGAACAGCATCTCGACCGGGTTATGGTATTCACCCAGAACGTCGATGGCCTGCATCGAGCCGCCGGCAGCGGCGAAATCATCGAGATTCATGGCAACCTGCAGGAACTGGCTTGTACGGCTTGTAGCCATCAGGAGGCAGTGGCGGATATGAGCGGCCGCGAAATTCCGCCGTTGTGCCCGGCTTGTGGCGCAGTGCTGCGGCCCAAGGTGGTGCTGTTTGGCGAGGCTTTGCCCGAGGATGAGCTCGACCGCTTCATCGATGCCTTTCAGGAAGGATTCGACATCGTATTCAGCATTGGAACGTCCAGCGTTTTCCCCTACATCGTGCAGCCGGTCGTTCTGGCCGCGGCGAGTGGTATTCCAACGGTGGAAATCAATCCGGCGCGAACCCAGTTGAGCGATATCGTCGATTTTTATATCCCGCTCGGGGCTGCCGAGGCGATGACTGGAATCGTCCGCAGGCTGGGGATCGGCGGCTTCGGGTACTAAGGTCTTTTGGCTTTTTGCAACACCTGGAAAAGCGGAAATGGTGCAGTGCACAAAAGTGCTTGACAACGAATATTCCGTGGTTAGAATGAAGTCATGCTGCAGCGCAACATCGAGTGAGCGGCAAGATTATCACCCAACCTCAGGAGAATCACCATGTTTACCAAGCCCGAAGATTTCGCCAAGTCCGGCATCAACTTCACCCTGTTCTTCACCAACACCGCTTTCGACGGCATCGAGCGTCTGGCCCTGTTGAATCTGGCTGCCGCCCGTTCGGTTTTCGAAACCGCGATGTCCAACTTCACCACCCTGCTGGGCGCCAAGGATGTCCAATCCTTCGTCAATCTGCAGAAGGAACTGGCTACCCCGTCCATCGAGAAGGGCCTGGAGTATTCGCGTAACGTAATCTCCATCGCTGCCGAAACCAAGGACAAGATCGCCAAGGAAGTCGAAACCAAGGTTGCTGAAACCAACGCCACCGTTTCCGGCCTGGTCGAAAAGGCCCTGGCTTCTGCTCCGGCTGGTTCGGAAGTCGCCGTTGCCGCCGTCAAGACCGCGATCAAGTCGGCCAACGAAGCTTACGAAGGTCTGAACAAGGCTGCCAAGCAAGCTGCTGAAGTTGCTGAAGCCAGCGTCGCCGCTGCCACCAGCGCCACCCTGAAGGCTGCCAACGTGGCTGCCCCGAAGAGCAAGAAGGCTGCCTGAACCTCGCGGATCAGCTCAAGAAAAGCCGAGGCGTTTGCCTCGGCTTTTTTATTGCTCGGGCGAAAATCAATGGTGGCGCCGACCCGACTCATTCGGAAATGCGGTAGATCAGGGCTGTGAGTTCGGGATAGTAGACGAGCCGGCTGACGGCGATATGGCGGCTGATTTCCATTGATTCGGCCATTTCCCGGGCGGCTGGCGAGTGTCGTAGCAGGGTCGGGAAAACCTGCCTGGCGTCGACCACGTAGAAAATTCTTGCCAGCAGTTCGCCGCAGGTACGGTAATGCACCGGGTCGAGGCGAACATATCTGCTGCTACTATCGCAGACATCGAGATAGCCCGCCGCGGTGGTCGCCGTCGCTTGGAGCGAGGCGAGTTGCGTTGGCGTGAAATACGGCATTTCCTGACTCCCACTTCTGACCAGAACCGGTCTGGTTGAGTCCGACTCTAGGCTGAAACGGGTTTTCTTTCCGTGAGCTTTTTGACGCTCGAGGCAAAGTTGTCGGCGTTTTCCTGCCAATAAAAAACGGGGAATTTTTGCCCCGTTTTTGCCATCGACCGCGCCCTTCAGGAATCCACAGCAATGCGCCAGCCTAGCTGGCCGTCTGGCTGCACAGAGGCTTCGTCAGCCCCCTTGGGGGATTGCATTTACTTGCGTGGTGGTTTGATCGGCTTGCCCTTGCCGCCGCGGTTGCCGCGACAGGTTTCCAGGCGTTCGCCCTTCAATTTGCCGGCCATGCCGTCGACGACCGGCAGGATGTCTTCCAGCGCGGTCTTGCCCGGATCGGCATCGATCAGCTTGAGGCCACGGCCCTTGGCGAGCAGGCGGATTTCTTCGATGTTGAAGATCAGGGCGCGGCCATCGCGGGTCAGGCAGGCGATTTCGCCGGCCGCCGGGGCGGCCATGAAGACGGCCGGGGCTTCGTGGTCGCCGAGCGTCAGGAAAGCCTTGCCGGCCTTGCCGCGCGACAGGAAGTCGCTGCCCTGGCAGCGGAAGCCGTAGCCGCCGTCGGCGGCGACCAGATAAAGTTTTTCGCTCGAAACGGCCAGTGCCAGGCAGGGCTTGCCGCCATCCTGGAAATCGGCCAGCGAGGTGGCCGGGACGCCGTCACCCTTGCCGCCGGGAATCTCGGAGGCGGCAATGGAATAGGCGCGGCCGTTGGTGTCGAGCAGGATCAGGTGGTCGACCGTGCGGCAGGGCAGGCAGGCAAGCAGGCTGTCGCCGGAACGGAAGGTGAGCTGGGTTGGATCGATGTTATGGCCGGTGCGCGAGCGCAGCCAGCCGTGCTTGGAGACGATCAGCGTGGTCGGTTCGTCGACGATGGAGACGGTCTTGGCGTCCGACATCGTGACTTTTTCGGCGGCTTCGATGAAGGTTCGGCGGTCGTCGCCGTATTTCTTCGCGTCGGCTTCGATTTCGGCGGCGACGCAGGCGCGCAGGGCGTCTTCGGAATCGAGCAGTTTGTTCAGGCCAGCCGCTTCGTTGCGCAGTTTGGCCAGCTCCTCGCCGATCTTGATGCCTTCCAGCCGCGCCAGCTGGCGCAGGCGGATTTCCAGGATGTCTTCGGCCTGGATGTCGGACAGCTTGAAATGGGCGATCAGGTCGGCCTTGGGGTCATCCGATTCGCGGATGACCTTGATGACCTTGTCGATGTCGAGCAGGATGGCCTGGCGGCCTTCGAGGATGTGGATGCGCTTCTCGGCGGCGCTCAGGCGATGGCGGGTGCGCCGTTCGACGGTGGCGAGGCGGAAGCGGCACCACTCGGCGATGATGCTGTACAGCGAGGCCTGGCGCGGGGCACCGGTGACGCCGAGGACGGTCAGGTTGATCGAGGCGTTGGTTTCCAGGCTGGTGTGGGCGAGCAGCAGGCGGACCAGGTCGTCCTGGCCCTGGCGCGACGAGGCCGGTTCGATGACCAGGCGGACGGCGTGTTCCTTGCCCGATTCGTCGCGCACGCCGGATTCTGAAATGGCCGACAGGAACGCGGCCTTGAGGTTCAGTTGCTCTGGCGTGAAGACTTTTTTGCCGGCTTTTTCCTTGGCCACCGGGTTGGAGCAGGCTTCGATTTCCGACATCACCGTGGCCGTGGACACGCCCGGCGGCAGTTCGGTGATGACCAGCTTCCACTGGCCGCGGGCGAGGTTCTCGATTTTCCACTTGGCGCGCACGCGCAGGCTGCCGCGGCCGCTCTTGTAGGTGGCGGCGATTTCCTCGGGCGACGAGATGATCTGCGCGCCGCCGGGATAATCCGGGCCGGGGATCATGGCCAGCACGTCGTCTTCGGTGAAATTCGGGTCTTTTATCAGGGCGACCGTAGCATTGGCCACTTCGCGCAGGTTGTGGGCCGGGATTTCAGTGGCCATGCCGACGGCGATGCCCGAGGCGCCGTTCAACAGGCAGAAGGGCAGGCGGGCTGGGAGCAGCGCCGGTTCGTCGTTGGCGCCGTCGTAGTTGGGCTTCCAGTCGACCGTGCCTTCGTCGATTTCGGCGAGCAGCAGTTCGGCGATCGGCGTCAGGCGGGCTTCGGTGTAGCGCATGGCGGCGGCGTTGTCGCCGTCGCGCGAGCCGAAATTGCCCTGGCCGTCGACGATCGGGTA
>CAIXSK010000100.1 GCA_903922075.1 uncultured beta proteobacterium
AGCCATCAGCGCGAAGAGCTGGAAATCGATGGCGATGTACCAGACGCCAGCCGACAGTGAGTCGAAGCCGAGCAGGCTGTGGAGCAGGAAGGCGTGGGCCAGCCATTGGCTGAAAGTGGCGCGGTCGGGAATTGCCTCGTCGTCCATCCAGTGGTCGGCGATGGCCGAGGCAGCGATGGCCAGCCCGATGGCGGCCAGGTAGGGCACGGCTAGGCGCAGGTAGCGCTTCCCGATCAGCGGCAGCGGTGAAACGGCCAGCGCCTGCCCGTCCGAAGACAGTCCGCGGGCGGCAAGAAAACCGGCAATGACCAGGAAGACCTGGACGGCCATGCGGCCATACTCGAAAAGCCAGTCGAAAATAACCGGAAATGCGCTGCGGGCTGCCTCGGCCAGCGGGCCGTAGGAAGAAAAGTGATTGAGCAGGACGAGCATGGCGGCGATGGCCTTCAGGGCATCGATCAGCGGCATGCGGTGGGTGATTTTGCTCATGGCAATGATTTTACACGATTTGTTGCAGTGCACAAATCGTGATTTGGGGTGGATCTGTTTAGCGTTTGTTAAACAAAACGCGCGACGAAGGATTTGGTGTACCTGGCCGGCAAATCAATCCACACCCGGTGGCCGCTGCCGGGGGCGACCGCGACCGGCTGGCTGGCGGCGTTTTCCATGCGCGCCACGGCCTGCGTGTAGTTGCCGGCGGGGTGCACGCATTCCAGCCGGTCGCCGACCGCAAAGCGGTTCTTGACGACGATTTCCATCAGGCCGCGCGCCGCGTCGAAACCGACGGCATCGCCAACGTACAGGCTGCGATCCGATTCCGAACTGCCGCGCAGGTAGTTCTGGTAGTCGGCATCGTGGTGGCGCTGGTAGAACCCGTCGGTATAGCCGCGGTTGGCCAGGCCTTCCAGCTCGCGCAGCAGGGTCGGATCGAGCGGCTTGCCGGCGACGGCGTCGTCGATCGCCTGGCGGTAGGACTGGGTGGTTCGGGCGACGTAGTAGGGACTCTTGGTGCGGCCTTCGATCTTCAGCGAATCGACGCCGATGTCGACCAGGCGCTGGACATGCTCGATGGCGCGCAGGTCTTTCGAGTTCAGGATGTAGGTGCCGTGCTCGTCTTCCTCGATCGGCATCAGTTCGCCCGGGCGCTGCTTTTCCTCGATGACGATTTCAATATCGTTTTTGGCCAAAATTTCCGGCTGACCGTAGGATTTGCCCGATTCCTGGCCGCTGGTGCCGACTTTGTAGTCCCAGCGGCAGGAATTGGTGCAGGTGCCCTGGTTCGGATCGCGGTGGTTGAAGTAGCCGGACAGCAGGCAGCGGCCGGAATAGGCGATGCACAGCGCGCCATGGACGAAGACTTCGAGCTCGATGTCCGGGCATTGCTGGCGGATTTCGGCAACCTCGTCGAGCGACAGTTCGCGCGACAGAATGACACGGTCGACGCCCATTTTTTTCCAGAACCGGACCGCCGCCCAATTGACCGTATTGGCCTGCACCGACAGGTGGATGACCTGCTCCGGCCAGGTTTCGCGGACCATGTCGATCAGCCCGGGGTCGGACATGATCAGCGCGTCGGGCTTCAGCGCGATGACCGGCGCCATGTCGGCCAGGTAGGTGGCCAGCTTGGCGTTGTGCGGGAAGATGTTGCTGACGACGAAAAACTGCTTGCCGCCGGCGTGGGCTTCGTCGATGCCTTCCTGCAAGGCGGCGATGGTGCCGAACTCGTTGTTGCGCACGCGCAGGCTGTAGCGCGGCTGGCCGGCGTAGATCGCATCGGCGCCGAAGGCGAACGCGGTTCGCATCATCTCGAGCGAACCGGCCGGGGCGAGGAGTTCGGGCGCCTTGCGCATAGTAGAATCCGGAAAAAACCGCGAATTGTAGAGCGTATGACCGAAGAAATCCTGATCAATTTCACGCCGCAGGAGACCCGCGTTGCCGTCATGCAACAGGGCGTCGTCCAGGAGCTGCACATCGAGCGCACGGCGAGCCGCGGCCTGGTCGGCAATGTGTACCTCGGTCGCGTCTGCCGCATTCTGCCCGGCATGCAGTCGGCCTTCATCGAAGTCGGCCTCGACCGCACCGCCTTCCTGCACGTGGCCGACATCTGGCAGCCGCGTGAAACGGCCACCGAGCGACCGATCGAGAAAATCCTGCACGACGGCCAGAGCATCGTCGTCCAGGTCGTCAAGGACCCGATCGGCACCAAGGGCGCCCGGCTGTCGACGCAGATTTCCATCGCCGGCCGCATGCTGGTCTATCTGCCGCAGGAAAAACACATCGGGATTTCGCAGCGCATCGAATCCGAGGCCGAGCGCGAAGTGCTGCGCGAAAAGATCACCCGGCTGGTGCCGGCCGACGAACCGGGCGGCTTCATCGTTCGCACCATGGCCGAGAACGCCAGCGACGAAGAATTCGCGACCGACATCGCCTACCTGCGCAAGACCTGGGCCGATATCCGCGACAAGGCCCGGACCTCCGGCCCGCCGACCCTGCTCTACCAGGAGCTGTCGCTCGGCCAGCGCGTCCTGCGCGATTTCGTCAATCCGGAAACGACGCGCATTTGCATCGACTCGCGGGAGAATTTCCAGAAGCTGACCGGCTTCGCCGACGAATACACGCCGGCCGTGCTGCCGCTGCTTGACCACTACACCGGCCAGCGCCCGCTGTTCGATCTGCACGGCGTCGAGGAGGAAATCCAGAAAGCGCTGGCCCGCCGCGTCGACCTGAAATCCGGCGGCTACCTGATCATCGACCAGACCGAGGCGATGACCACCATCGACGTCAATACCGGCGGCTTCGTCGGCGTGCGCAATTTCGACGACACCATCTTCAAGACCAATCTCGAGGCGGCGGTCACCATCGCCCGCCAGCTGCGCCTGCGCAACCTCGGCGGCATCATCATCGTCGACTTCATCGACATGGAAAACGAAGAGCACAAGAAGGCCGTGCTCGACGAATTCAACAAGGCGCTGGCCGGCGACCACACGCGGCTGACGGTCAACGGCTTCACCGCGCTCGGCCTGGTCGAAATGACCCGCAAGCGGACCCGCGAATCGCTCGCCCACGTGCTGTGCATGCCCTGTCCGACCTGCGGCGGGCGCGGCGAGGTCAAGACGGCGCGGACCGTGGCCTACGAAATCCTCCGCGAACTGCTGCGCGAGGCGCGCCAGTTCAATGCCCGCGAATACCGCATCCTGGCCGGCCCCGATGTCGTCGATCTTTTCCTCGACGAAGAATCCCAGGCCCTGGCCATGCTCTCCGACTTCATCGGCAAGTCCGTTTCGCTGCAATCGGAACCGAGTTATTCACCGGAACAATACGATATCGTCCTGATGTGATGGCCTTCAAGGAGACACGCGATGACCACCGAACCCGACTTCGACAGCCTTGTCCCGGCGCAGACCTATGACCGCCGGAGTTTTCTGGTGACCAGCCTGGGGGTCGGCTTCGCCCTCGCCACCCAGCCGGTCATGGCGCAGACGGCCATCAAGACCGACGAAACCGGCCTGCTGGCCGGCGAGGTCAAGGTTCCGGTCAGCGACGGGGAAATGGTCGCCTACCGTGCCGCCCCGATGGGGGTGACCCGGCAACCGGTCGTGCTGGTCATCTCGGAAATTTTCGGGGCGCACGAATACATCCGCGATACCTGTCGTCGTCTGGCCAAGCTGGGCTATTTTGCCGTCGCCCCCGATTTGTTCGCACGCCAGGGAGACCCGCGGCAGATTGCCAGCATCCCGGAAATCCTCGACAAGATCACCGGCAAGACGCCGGATGCCCAAGTCATGGGCGATCTCGACGCCTGCGTTGCCTGGGCGGCGAAGCAGGGCGCCGACACTGGCCGGCTGGCGGTGACCGGGTTCTGCTGGGGCGGGCGGATCACCTGGCTGTATGTCGCCCACAATCCGGCCGTCAAAGCCGGCGTCGCCTGGTATGGCAAGCTGGTCGGCCC
Source organism: uncultured beta proteobacterium (assembly GCA_903922075.1). Lineage (GTDB taxonomy): Bacteria > Pseudomonadota > Gammaproteobacteria > Burkholderiales > Rhodocyclaceae > Azonexus. Next base: position 3,950 of record CAIXSK010000100.1, read on the forward strand.
GGCCAACGCGATAATGCCGAAACACCCGACGGAACTGGTCGCCCAGCTCAAGGCGCCGGTGCTGGGGCTCTATGGCGGGCTGGATACCGGCATTCCGCTGGAAACCGTGGAAGCCATGGAAAAGGCGCTGCAGCAAGGCAGTCCTGCGGCGCGGGCATCGGAAATCCATGTTTACGACAATGCACCGCATGCCTTTCATGCCGATTACCGACCGAGCTATCGCAAGGCAGAGGCGGAAGATGGCTGGCAGCGCATGCTCGTCTGGTTCCGTAAAAACGGCGTCTGAAAGCCGAGATCGCCAGCGAAACGGCGTTCCTTCGTGCTAACCTTCGCGCCTCAACTCGTTCCCGTTTCATCATGACCACAACCGAATCCACTACCGACAAGCCCATCGACGCCCGTGTCCTGCTCAAGGACCTGCAGACGCGATTCGACGTATTCCGCAACTTCAGCCCGCTGGCCATCGGCATCGACAAGCAGGTCTTCGCCCAGTTGCCGGAGGTCAGCAAGAAATCGTTGCGCCTGGCGATGCGCAGCCACACCATCTCGACGCGCTATCTGAAGGAAATGGAAAAGGGGGCGGTTCGCTTGAATCTGGACGGCACCCCGGCTGGTGAGGTAACCGACGAGAACCGTCAGCACGCCGCGGAACTGCTGCGCGAGCGCTTCAAGAAACAGGCCGAGCAGCGCAAGGTGGCCGCCGAGGAAGCGAAAGCCGAGCAGCGTCGGGTCGAAAAGCTCAACCAGCTGGCCGAGAAGTTCGGTCGCAAATAAGCTGCCGGGACAGTAAAGCAAAAAGGCCAGTCGATTGACTGGCCTTTTTACTGGAATTCGGTGGTTGCGGGGGCAGGACTTGAACCTGCGACCTTCGGGTTATGAGCCCGACGAGCTGCCAACTGCTCCACCCCGCGTCCGATCAGGTGATAACACCTGAGATTTACTGCTGCTACTTCTACTACAGCACAGAACTTCTGCGCGAAGCCTATGCCTGGTAATTCTGGTGGGGCGTCACAGATTCGAACTGTGGACCTACGGATTAAGAGTCCGCTGCTCTACCAACTGAGCTAACGCCCCGCTTCCCCCAGTGGGTACTGGTGGGTCGGCCGAGATTCGAACTCGGGACCAACGGATTAAAAGTCCGCTGCTCTACCGACTGAGCTACCGACCCGACCAACGGGAAGCGCGCATTATATAGAGCTCGGCCGGAGGCGTCAACGCAATAGAGTGATTTGTGGAGATATATTGGCCGGTGAGTGGCTGGGACCTTGTTGTCATTGAATGTCGTTAGAATAAGCTGTCGTCGGTCGGATTAGCGGCCGCTCCGATCAACCTATTGATTTTGAATGGAGAACGAAATGACTGAACATGATTTCTCGCGCTACCAGGATTTGCTGGTCACGACGGCTACCGATATCGGCCTGAAAATCCTTGCCGCCATTGTTTTCTGGGTGGTCGGCCGCTGGCTGATCGGCGTCGCGGTTAATTTGGTTCGCGCTTCGCTGGAGCGCCAGAAGGTCGATCCGACGGTGCTGCGTTATCTCGGCTCGGTGATCACCGTGACCCTGAACGTCCTGCTGGTCATCGGTATCCTCGGCTATTTCGGCATCCAGACGACGACCTTCGCGGCGTTGATCGCTGCGGCCGGTGTCGCCATCGGCATGGCCTGGTCGGGTTTGCTGTCGAATTTTGCCGCCGGGGCGTTCATGATCGTCCTGCGCCCGATGAAAGTCGGCGATTTCGTCACGGTCGCCGGGGTGACCGGCACGGTGACCGAACTGGGGCTGTTCACGACGACGATCAATACGCCGGACAATGTGCAGACCATCGTCGGTAACAACCGGGTGTTCAGCGACAACATCCAGAATTTCACGGTCAATCCGTTTCGCCGGGTCGATCTGAAATGCCAGTTGTCCGGGGCGGCCGATCACCGGGCGGCGATGGCGCTGTTGCGCGAGAAGATTGCGCTGATTCCGAATGTCGTCAGCACCCCCGGCGTCGATGTCGAAATTCTCGATTTCACTTTGGTCGGCCCCGTGCTTGTGGTGCGCCCCTATTGCCACAACGACCACTACTGGCAGGTCTATTTCGAGACCAACCGGGTGATTCGCGAGGCGCTGGCCGAGGCGGGGTTCCCGGCCCCGATGCCGGCTCAGAGCGTGATCGTCACCCAGGCCGCCTGATCGCGGCCTGAAAATTCGAAGAGCCCGGCATGGCGGGCTCTTCGTTTTTTGGCATTTTTTGCCGCCGACCGTAGCATTCGCGCCTTAGCCGAGGCGGCGGCAGATTTCGGTGGTCAGCGGCGCCATGTTCATGCAATAAAAATGCAGGCCGGGGGCGCCGCCCTGGAGCAGGCGTTCGCACAGTTCGGTGACGACATCGAGGCCAAAGGCGCGGATCGATTCGGCATCGTCGCCGTAGCTCTCGAATTTCTTGCGCATCCAGCGCGGGATTTCGGCGCCGCAGGCATCGGAGAAGCGGGCCAGCTTGGTGAAGCCGGCGATCGGCATGATGCCGGGGACGATGGGAATGTCCACGCCCTGGGCCCGGGCTTCGTCGACGAAATGGAAGTAGGCGTCGGCGTTGTAGAAATACTGGGTGATCGCCGAGTTGGCGCCGGCCTTGACCTTGCGGACGAAGGCCGCCATGTCGTCCTGCGGGCTGCGCGCCTGCGGGTGCCATTCCGGGTAGGCCGCCACTTCGATGCTGAACCAGTCGCCGGTTTCGGCGCGGATGAAGTCGACCAGTTCGTTGGCGTAGCGGAATTCGCCGGTTTCGGCCATGCCTGAGGGCAGGTCGCCGCGCAGGGCGACGGTGCGCTTGATGCCGGCTGCCTTGTATTCACCCAGGATTTCGCGGATGGAGTCGCGGCTGGAGCCGATGCACGACAGGTGTGGTGCTGCGTCGAAGCCTTCGGCGGCGATTTCCTTGACCACCGAGAAGGTACGCTCGCGGGTCGAGCCGCCGGCGCCATAGGTGACCGAGAAGAATTCCGGATTCAGTTTTGCCAGTTCCTGACGGGTAGCCCTTAGCTTTTCGACGCCTTCGGGCGTCTGCGGCGGAAAAAATTCGATGGAGATTTCTGTGTTCATTTGTTCAACCAGATGAAAAATTCGCGGTTGCCGTCACCGCCGGTGATCGGGCTGTCGAGCCACGATGCTACGGTCAGCCCGATATTTTGGCCAAAATCGCAAAGTTTCTTTTCCACTTCGCGGTACAGGGCTGGGTCGCGAACGATGCCGCCTTTGCCGATATTGTCGGGGCCGACTTCGAACTGCGGTTTGACGAGCAGCAGCATGTCGCCGTGCGCGGCCAGCAGGGGAGGAAGTTGCGGCAGGATCAGCGTCAACGAGATGAAGGAGACGTCGCCGACGATCAGGTCGAAGCCGCCTTCAGGAAAAGCCGCGCCGAGATCGGCAGCGGTCAGCGCCCGGCAGTTGATTCCCTCGATGGCGGTAACCGCCGGATCGTGGCGCAGCTGAGCGTGCAGCTGGCCGTGACCGACGTCGACGCCGACGACATGGCGGGCGCCGGCCTGCAGCAGGCAGTCGGTGAACCCACCAGTCGACTGGCCGACATCCAGACAAATCTTGCCGGCCACCTTCAGCCCGGTCCGGGCCAGTGCTCCGGCCAGCTTCAGGCCGCCACGCGAGACGTAATGGGCATCGGGATCGGCGGCGACGGTCAGCGGCGTGTCGTCGGGCAAATCCAGCGCCGGCTTGTTGATCGTGCCGCCGGCCCAACTGACCCGGCCTTCCTTGATCAGCCACTGGGCTGCCGTGCGCGAGGGGGCCAGCTTTTGGGCGACGAGCAGGGCATCCGCCCGCGTCACGCCGGCCGGTCGCTCGTACGACGGTTCGCGTGGCGGACGCGGCTTTTTCTGCCGCGCGTGGAAGGAGTTCATGCTCATGATTGACTATTTGCGCAGCAAAATCGCGCTGAGCAGCCAGGAAATCAGGCTGTAGGCCAGCGAGCCGAGCAGGGCCGGCCAGAATCCGCCAACATTGAAGCCGTCCACCAGATAGCCCGCTAGCTGGAACAGCAGGGCATTGATGACGAAGATGAACAGCCCCAGCGTCAGCAGGGTTGCCGGCAGGGTCAGCAGGATCAGCAACGGCCGCAGCAGCGTGTTGATCAGGCCAAGAACGACAGCGACCAGCAGTGCCGTGCCGAACCCGGCCACCTGGATCGACGGAATGACATAAGGCAGCGCCAGCAGGGCCAGCGCGTTGACGATCCAGGCAGCGACGAGTTTTAACATGGTAGTGAGTGCTTAGTAGCGGTAGTGGTCGGCCTTGTACGGGCCTTCCTTCGGCACGCTGATGTAGGCAGCCTGTTCGTCGGTCAGCTCCGAAAGCTGCGCGTTCAGCGTCTTCAACTGCAGACGGGCGACCTTTTCATCGAGGTGCTTGGGCAGCGTGTAGACGCCGATCGGGTACTTGTTGGAACCCTTGACGGCTTCGCTCCACAGTTCGATCTGGGCGATGGTCTGGTTGGCGAACGACGAGGACATCACGTAGGACGGATGGCCGGTGCCGCAACCGAGGTTAACCAGGCGACCCTTGGCGAGCAGGATGATGCGCTTGCCGTCCGGGAAGATGACGTGGTCGACTTGCGGCTTGATTTCTTCCCACTGGTACTTCTCGATCGAGGCGACGTCGATTTCGTTGTCGAAGTGACCGATATTGCAAACGATGGCGTTGTTCTTCATCGCGGCCATGTGGTCATGCGTGATGACGTGGAAGTTGCCGGTGGTGGTGACAAAAATGTCGGCCTTGTCG
>CAIXSK010000101.1 GCA_903922075.1 uncultured beta proteobacterium
CTTCGCCCGTCAGGAACAGGCCCCGTTCAACCCCGGCCTGGGTCCAAACGTCCAGCTTATGGTAATGATCAGCATAGCGCTGCATGACCTGCGAAGGGATATTGTCTGGAACAGCGAGCGCGAGCGGGCCGGCAATCTGCCGTGGGGTGAACAGGAGTCCAGCCGAGCCGGAGATGATTCTGGTCAGCCGGGTTACCACCATAGGCCAGAGCTCAGGTTGAAGGGCTGCATCGTAGATCGCGCCAACCACCGACTGAAATTTGTCGAGGTCGATGCAAGCTGGCCGCCCACCATTTTCAGGAAACTGGAACATGGCGCCCCCGGTTCGGTCAGTTGCCACGAACGATGCCGCCGATCCAGGCCGGACTGGACAACACCGCACGAACAAGTCCAGCCTGGCTATCGGTCTCTGTTTTCCTGAACACGGTTTTCAGTTGGCTACGGGCCGTGGACAACTGAATGCCGGTCTGCCTCGCCGCATCGGCCAGGGAGCATCCGGCAACGAGGCGCTCGACCAGCCGCGCCTCCGCCCGGGTCAGTCCGAACATGCGCTGCAGCAACTCCACCGGTGTTTCCAGCGCCCGTTCGGGATCGGACAGGTAAAGTGCGATTCTTTGTTCGGCCAGCAAATTGGGCAGACCACCGCCCACCGACAGGGGAAGCAGGCTAAGCAGCCCGCGAAGCGGGAGGCGGCCGGAAGGGCGTTCGATGCAAAGCGCCTGATGCTCCCCGGTCACGATTACCCGCCGCAACGCCTCAAGAATGATTTGTTGATCCCGTTCACGGGCCAACTGCAGCCAACCGTCAGCCACGCCCAGGCCATCGCTGGCCCCGGCAATTGCCAAGGCGGCCGTGTTGGCGTATTCAACCTGGCCGCCGGAACGAAGAATGACGATTCTGGTCGGCAGCGCATCCAGCACCCGATAGGAAGCCTGCGTCCGCTGATCCATGGTTGCCAGACGATCCTGGATCGACAGTGCGCGCCGCAGATGAGGAACCAGCCTGCCCATATCGTCTACGTCGTTTTGGCCAAATACATTGTCCGACGGTCCGCGCATGAAGGCCAACCCGGTAAAGCCCTCCGGCGTCTCCCTGAAGGTCACCAACAACGAATATTCGACACCATTTGGCCGGAGCACCTCCTGGTAGCTTTGAGACGCATACAAGGCCTCGGAGGATACGACCTGCCGGCAATGGAAAGGCTTGTTCGGGTGATCAAAGCTATAACCAAGCCGGGGGTCGCAATGGCGCAAAGTGACAAAGCGCTGGATGGTGCCAGCCTGACGCTCCGCGGGGTCATTTCCATAGCCAGTCAGGAACCCCAAGGAGCGGTCGGGCAGATCAGGATCATAGCGTATGAAATTTGCACCAAAGGCTCCGAAATACGCCGCCCCCGCTTCGAGAAAATTACGCCAACGCTCAGGTGCCGCAGCCGCGTCATAAAGCAAGCCGATCAAATCCAGCATCCCGGATGCGTTGCGCGCCGCCCTGTCGGTTGTTGCCTTTGGCATCGTCTTCTCCTGTCGAGCAGATCGTGCATACCCCATATGGGGGTGTCGGTCGAATAGGCATTTGACCGGCGAAAGAACTGGCGTTTTCATAGGTCACCCCCGCGAAGCCACGACATGACGCCTTTGGCATATTAGATGCTATCGAGATAAATGCAAGCTGCGACGGTGACCGTGCACACAACATCTGGCGACCACAAGGCCACGAACCGGAGAAGTCGCTTGTTAAGACGAAGCTCATTTTTCCCATTCATTTCCTGACGGAGACAAAAATGAACAAGATATCGGCAACAAGAATCCTGGCTTTGCTACTGGCACTCGGCAGTTCCAATGTGGCAAATGCCGCACCTGTCGAAGTACTCGGCTACTACAACTTTCTCGACACCTGGGGCCTGAATCCGCTCGGCGTGGATGCCGGCCAATACGGCAATATCGGCGGACACTTTTCTCCCGCCAACGGCACCTCGGTCACCGCCCAGCAGGGAGCGTTCAACGTACCCTTGTTTTCACGTGCCTCGCCGGCTTTACCCTACGAATTCGGGCGGATGGAAAAGGTGAGTGTGCTGCAAAACCTGGGCATCCCTCTAAATGGCACCTGGAATCTGACTGCCACGAATGGCACCGATACGGTCAGTGTCGAGACCAAGCGCGCCTACCTGACCGCCCCGCCGATGGTCTCCAACGTCCAGACCAACGGGCTGTCGAGCACACCCACTTTGTCGTGGACACGGGCGACATTCGTGGCACCGGCGGAATACAATCAGGGAACCGCCCTGACCATCTGGGATTTGAGCCTGCAACCCGGACACCAGATCGTACACCGCGCCCTGCTGGGAGCTAACGCGAGTTCGTATACACCTC
>CAIXSK010000102.1 GCA_903922075.1 uncultured beta proteobacterium
ACCGAGCCGGCATAGACCATGCCGCCGAGCGAGATGACGCCGACTTCGGTGGTGCCGCCGCCGATGTCGACGACCATCGAACCGGTCGCTTCGGAAACCGGCAGGCCGGCACCGATCGCGGCCGCCATCGGCTCCTCGATCAGGTACACCTGGCTGGCGCCGGCGCCGAGGGCGGATTCGCGAATGGCGCGACGTTCGACCTGGGTCGAGCCGGAAGGCACGCAGATGATGATGCGCGGGCTCGGGCTGAACAGCTTGGAGTCATGCACCTTCTTGATGAACTGCTTGAGCATCTGCTCGGTGACGGTGAAGTCGGCGATCACGCCGTCCTTCATCGGGCGGATGACGGTGATCGTGCCCGGTGCCTTGCCAAGCATTTCCTTGGCTTCCTTGCCGACGGCCTGGATGGTTTTCTTGGCGTTGGGGCCGCCTTCGACGCGGATGGCGACAACCGAAGGCTCGTCGAGCACGATGCCCTGGGCGCGTGCGTAGATGAGTGTGTTTGCCGTGCCAAGGTCGATGGCAAGGTCATTTGAAAAGTATTTGCTGAGGAAACCGAACATCTGTAGCTCCGCGTTGGGGGGGTGCGGTAGGGAAAACTTTTATGATACCTTATAACGCTTTCCATTTTAAGACTTTGTGCACTGCAAAAAAGTCTTTGGCTCCCATGTCGCTCACACTAGAACAGGTAAAGCGCATCGCCCATCTCGCCCGGATCGAGATCAGCGATGACGAGGCCCTGACCACCCAGGGCCACCTCAATGGCATTTTCCAGCTGATCGAACAGATGCAGGCCGTCGATACCACCGGTGTCGAGCCGATGGCCCATGCCCAGGACGTCAGCCAGCGCCTGCGCGACGATGCGGTCAGCGAAACCGACCGCCGTGCCGCCTACCAAGCCGTCGCGCCGGAAATCGAAGGCGGGCTGTATCTCGTGCCGAAGGTGATCGAATGATCAACAAGAGTCTGAAGGATCTGTCTCAGGCGCTGGCCGCCCGGCAGATTTCCAGCGTCGAACTGAGCACGCTGTTCCTGGGCCGCATCGACCGCCTGAACCCGACGCTGAACGCCTTTGTGACCGTCGACCGCGAAAAAAGCCTGAAAATGGCCCGTGAGGCCGATGCTCGCATCGCTGCCGGCACGGCCGGCCCGCTGACTGGCATCCCGATCGCCCAGAAAGACATTTTCTGCGCCGAAGGCTGGACGACGACCTGTGGCTCAAAGATGCTGGCCAATTTCGTCTCGCCCTACGATGCGACGGTGATTGAGAAGATGCATCGCGATGCCGGCCTGGTCTCGCTCGGCAAGACCAACATGGACGAATTCGCCATGGGCTCGTCGAACGAGACCTCGTTCTTCGGCCCGGTGCGCAATCCGTGGGATACGGCGCGCGTGCCCGGTGGGTCCTCCGGGGGCTCGGCTGCTGCGGTGGCTGCCCGTCTGGCGCCGGCGGCGACCGGCACCGATACCGGCGGTTCGATCCGCCAGCCGGCCGCGCTATGCAACCTGACCGGCCTTAAGCCGACCTATGGCGTGGTTTCGCGCTACGGCATGATCGCCTTCGCTTCATCGCTCGACCAGGGCGGCCCGATGGCCGCCAGCGCCGAGGACTGCGCGCTGCTGCTCAACACCATGGTCGGTTTCGACGAGCGCGATTCGACCTCGCTCGATCGTCCGGTCGAAGATTACGCACGTGACCTGGAAAAGCCGCTGAATGGCCTGCGCATCGGCCTGCCCAAGGAATTTTTCGGCGAAGGTTGCGACGCCGAGGTGATGGCCGCCGTCCGTGCCGCGATCGCCGAATACGAGAAGCTCGGCGCGACCTGCGTCGAAATCTCACTGCCCAATTCGCACTTGTCGGTACCGGCCTACTACGTGATCGCGCCGGCCGAGGCCAGTTCCAATCTCAGCCGTTTCGACGGCGTGCGTTACGGCTACCGCGCCCCGGACTACGGCAACCTTGACGACATGTACATGAAGACCCGGGCTCAGGGCTTCGGTGCCGAGGTCAAGCGGCGCATCATGATTGGTGCCTACGTGCTGTCGCACGGCTATTACGATGCCTACTACCTGCAGGCCCAGCGCATCCGCCGCTTGATCGCCAACGATTTCGTCGAGGCCTTCAAGCAATGCGACGTGATCATGGGCCCGACCTCGCCGTCGACCGCCTTCAAGCTCGGCGAAAAGGCCGCTGATCCGGTGCAGATGTACCTTTCCGACATCTACACCATCGCGGTCAATCTGGCTGGCCTGCCCGGCATGTCGGTGCCTTGCGGTTTCGTCAGCGGCCTGCCGGTTGGCTTGCAGTTGATCGGCAACTATTTTGCCGAAGGGCAGCTGCTCAACGTCGCCCATTGTTACCAGCAGGCGACGGATTGGCATCTGCGTCGTCCGGCCGGCGTCGAGTAAGCATGCGCTTCGCTCTAGCCCTGCTCATCGCTGCGTTGGCGGCGGGTTGTGCGGAAACGCCCAAGGCTCCCGAGGAGCCGCCGGTGGAGCCGACGGTTGAAGCGCCGGCGCCGATCCCGGAAGAAGCGCCGAAATTCAAGAATTCGACGCTGAAATACCTGGCCAACCGTAACCTGAAACCGCAGCCGACGCGGCCGCTCAATGTCCGCTCCCGATGTTCGCACCGCGACGCGATCGGTACGCAAACCAGGCTCGACTTGCTGGTCAAGGAAGCGACCGTCAAGACGTTCAGCGCCCAGGTCAGCATGAAGGGCCATGGCTCCTGCCGCTTCAACCTGAGCGATTTCGAGCAGGTCGAAAAAATGCCGCAGGCCTTGCTGCGCCACAAGACGCAATCGGATTGCCTGGTTCGCATGTGGGAGCAGGGACCGAAGGTAACGATAGCCTTCAACAGTTGTCCCAAGGCTTGCGATGGCAAGGCCTTCGACTATCTCTGGCCGATCATGGTCGAGGCGAAGAGCGGACAGTGTTTCTGAAACGGATGAAGTCATGACTCAATGGGAAGTAGTGATCGGGATCGAGACGCACGCGCAGCTCTCGACGGTTTCCAAGATTTTCTCCGGCGCCTCGACGGCGTTCGGTGCCGAGCCGAATACCCAGGCCTGCGCGGTCGATCTTGCACTGCCCGGTGTGTTGCCGGTGCTCAACCGCAAAGCCGTCGATTGCGCCATCCGTTTCGGCCTGGCGATTGGTGCCGAGGTCGCGAAAAAGTCGGTTTTCGCCCGCAAGAACTACTTTTACCCCGATCTGCCCAAGGGTTACCAGATCAGCCAGATGGACCTGCCGGTCGTCGTTGGCGGTCAGTTGACGCTGCAGGTCGGTCAGGGGGACAAAGCTTACGAAAAGCTCGTCCGCCTGACCCGCGCCCATCTCGAAGAAGATGCCGGCAAGTCGCTGCACGAGGATTTCCACGGCAAGTCGGGCATCGACCTCAACCGGGCCGGTACGCCGCTGCTCGAAATCGTCTCCGAACCCGACATGCGATCGAGCGACGAAGCCGTCGCCTACGCCCGCGCGCTGCACGCGCTGGTGCGCTGGATCGGCATCTGTGACGGCAACATGCAGGAGGGCTCGTTCCGCTGCGACGCCAACGTCTCGGTACGTCCGAAAGGTCAGGCCGAATTCGGTACCCGGCGCGAGATCAAGAACCTCAATTCCTTCCGTTTCCTCAAGGAAGCCATCGATTTCGAAGTCCAGTGGCAGATCAACGAGATCGAGGAAGGTCGCAAGATTCAGCAGGCGACCGTGCTGTTTGATCCGGATAGCGGTGAAACGCGGATGATGCGAAGCAAGGAAGACGCGCACGACTACCGCTATTTTCCCGATCCCGATCTGTTGCCGCTGGTTATTCCGGCTGACTGGATCGCCCGTGTCCAGGGCGAACTGCCCGAACTGCCTGGCCAGAAGCGCGAACGCTTTGTCAGCGACTTGGGCCTGTCCAGCTACGATGCCGCCGCCCTGACCGCCAGTCAGGAAATTGCCGATTTTTTCGAGGCGACCGTAGCATTGGCCGGCAAGAGCAACGCCAAACCTTGCGCCAACTGGGTCATGGTCGATCTGGCCGCCCGTTTGAACAAGGAAGGCAAGGAAATCGCCGAATCGCCGGTGTCAGCCGCTCAACTGGCCGGTCTGATCCTGCGTATCGCCGACAGCACGATTTCCAACAACATCGCCAAGAAGATCTTCGAGGCGCTATGGAACGGCGAGGGCGCGACGGCCGATGAAGTCATTGACCGGCAGGGTCTGAAGCAGATCACCGACAGCGGTGCCATCGAGAAATTGGTCGACGATGTGCTGGCTGCCAATACCGCGAATGTCGCCGAATTCAAGGCCGGCAAGGAAAAGGCGTTCAACGCCCTGGTCGGTCAGGTGATGAAGGCCGCCAAGGGCAAGGCCAACCCGCAACAGGTCAACGACCTGCTGAAGCAGAAACTGGCAGGCTGATCAGCGTCCCGGCGTCGCCGTGCCCGCTGCGGCCGGCGAGCGGCGGGTCAATTCGAAATAGCGCTTGCGGTCGGCGTCGTATTTGGCCTTGATCGTTTCGAAATCCTTCTTCTTGAGTTCGAGCAGATCCTGCTGCAGCTTGATTTCGTGGTCGATGGCCTTCAGTTCGCGGTCGAGATCGGGCGGGAGCGCCTTCTTCTTGTAGAACTCCGCTTCGTCGGCAAATTTCTTGCGTTTGCTTCGTACCGAGTCGATACGTGCGATGGTCGCCAGGATGGCGAAATTCACATCGGCCTCGGCTTTTTTCTGCGCTAGATCGATGTCTTCCGGCGTAGTGTAAGTGTCGAGCAGCGCCTGGTCGCGCCGGCGTAGTTCGCGGTCCGCTTCTTCCTGCTTCTTCTTCCTGCGGTTCTCCAGCGCCTGTTCGGCCTTCTGTTCCGCTGTCAGTGGCGGGCCAACCTCCTTGACGATGTTGCCGCCGCTGTCGAGGACCCGATAGGCGCGGCCACGACACTGCTCAGGCAAGGTATCGCCGCAGACCCGGCGCCCGCTATTGGGGTCATGGCAGCAAAAAAACTCGCCGGCTGCCTGCGCCGAGGTCGCCAGCAACAGAAAGATAGAGGCCAGCAGGCGGTTACGCATTGACTCCGTACTGCTCGCGATAATTGGCGACGGCGGCACGATGGGCGGCAAAATCCGGGCGTCCGGACAGGAAGTCCATCAAATCTTTGAGCCCCGCCACGGCGACGACCGGAATGCCGTAATCCCGTTGTACTTCCTGAACAGCGGAAAGTTCACCCTGGCCGCGTTCCTGGCGGTCCAGTGCAATCAGTACGCCGGCCGGTGTGGCGCCGGCGGCACGGATCAGTTCCACCGATTCGCGCACCGAGGTTCCGGCCGAAATAACGTCGTCAACGATCAGCACGCGACCGGTCAGCGGTGCACCGACGATGCTGCCACCCTCGCCATGATCTTTGGCTTCCTTGCGGTTGAAGGCGAAAGGATAGTTCCGGCCGTGCTGGGCGAGGGCGATGGCAATCGCAGCGACCAGCGGGATGCCTTTGTAAGCCGGGCCGAACAGCATGTCGAACTGGACGTCGCCCGCTTCGGCGGCTTTGGCGTAGAATTCGGACAGACGTCCGAGCGAATTGCCATCGTTGAACAAGCCGGCATTGAAAAAGTAAGGCGACAGCCGACCAGCCTTGGTCTTGAATTCGCCGAAGCGCAAAACCTGGCAGCCCACCGCGAATTCAATGAAATCCTGACGAAAATCCATATCTTCCCATTTCACATGGCCGAAAAAACACGGCCAATTTGAACACAATGTTACGCATCATCTCCCTGAACCTCAATGGTATACGCTCTGCCTGGAACAAAAATGTTCTGCCTTGGGCGGCTGCACAAAACGCTGACATCGTTTGTCTGCAGGAACTGAAAGCCCAATTACCCGATTTGACGGCGGAAATGATGGCACCGGATGGTATGCGGGCTTTCTATCATTGCGCCGAAAAGAAGGGGTACAGCGGGGTCGGAATCTGGAGCAGAGGCGAGCCGGATCGTGTCGTCGAGGGGTTTGATGGTGGTGAATTCGATGCCGAGGGACGCTATATTCGGGCTGATTTCGGCAATTTGTCGGTTATATCGCTATATCTGCCATCGGGCTCTTCCTCCCCAGAGCGCCAGGAGGCCAAATTCCGATTCCTGGATGTGTTTTTTCCGCAGATGCAAGCCTTGAGGAACGAGGGGCGGGAAATCGTCCTGTGCGGCGACTGGAATATCGCGCATCAGGCCATTGATCTGAAAAACTGGAAATCGAATCAGAAAAATTCGGGCTTTCTGCCGGAGGAGCGTGCCTGGCTGACACGGGTTTTCGATGAGCAGGGCTGGGTCGACGTCTATCGCCGCCTGCACCCGGAGGCGACGGATGCCTGCTACACATGGTGGAGCAATCGCGGTCAGGCCTGGGCCAAGAATGTCGGGTGGCGGATCGACTACCAGATCGCCACGGCGGGTATCGCCGCGACAGCAAGCAGATCAGAAGTCTACAAAGCCGAGCGTTTTTCCGATCACGCCCCGCTGATCATCGATTACAACTATAAATAAGCATCCAAAGTGAATTGATTTCGCTACGCGCTAGGGATACTCTGTAGTTCTGCTTAACCGTCAAACGAGGTTCAAAAATGTCTGACCAAATGACTGCTGCCAACAAGGAAAAACTGGTTTCCGATCTGAAGGTCGTGATCTCCGATACCGAGGAACTGTTGCGCGCTACGGCGGGTGCTGCCGGAGAAAAAGTGGGCGAGCTGCGTGAACGTCTGGGCGTCCGTCTGCGTGATGCCAAGGAGCGAGTGGTCGATCTGGAAGTCGCGCTGATCGACAAGACCAAGGCTGCCGCCCGGGCGACGGACGATTTCGTTCATGAAGAGCCATGGAAGGCCGTCGGTGTCGCAGCGGCCTTGGGGCTTGCGCTGGGTGTGCTGATCGGCCGTCGCTAAGCACATGACCGAACACACGGGCGGCGAGGGCCGAGAGGGCCTCTTCTCCGCCCTGAAGAATATCGTCGCGACACTGATCGCAAGTGGCAAGACGCGCGCCGAACTGTTTGTTACAGAGCTGGAAGAGGAGAAGATCCGCTTCGTGTCGCTCTGGTCGAAGGCGATCGGCGCAGCTTTTCTGCTGGCGATTGGTGCGATCTTGGCGGTCTGCTGCCTTGCGCTTCTTTTCTGGGAGCAGCGGGTGATCGTATTCGGCGTATTCGCCTTGCTTTTTATCGGTGGGGGTTTGTTTCTGGTTGCATCGGTCAGGCAACAGGCCAGTCAGCGCGGCAGGATGTTCAGGGCCAGTCTTTCCGAGTTCGAGGAAGATCTGGCGCAGTTGCGCCGCTATCGCGACAAGGCAGAATGAATCCGAAGCTGCTCGAACTGGCGACGCGGCATGGTGCTCTCAAGGCGCGCATCGACGAGCAGCGCCGTACGCTGGTCCGGCAGGCTGTTCCGCTTGAAGCTGCGCTGGCCAAGGGCGATACTGTACTCCGCGGCGTTGACTGGCTGAAGCATCATCCGGCTGCCGTCGGGATCGCAGTTGCTGCGGCTATCGTCATGCGGCCCAAACGTGCCTGGCTCTGGGTGAGGCGCAGCTTCTTCCTTTGGCGAGGCTGGCAGGCGATCAGGAAATCCCTGTCCGGAGTCCGTTAAAGGTGGCGGATCACTCATCTCAAGAGGTAGCGTTGCCCGCATGGTGGCGCCAGATTATTTCTTCGCAGCGACGAGAGGCCCGGCGTATCCTGGCCGAACTGATGGCGACGCGCGGCATCATGCCGCTGCTGATGAAGGCGCGGAATGGCGAACGCTGGACGCTGGACGATAGGGAAGCCCTTTTGGTGCATTTGCGGCGAATGGCCCACCTGTCTCCGTACCTGGTTGCCCTGTTGTTGCCGGGCTCGGTGCTGCTGCTACCGATCTATGCGTGGTGGCTGGACCGCAGACGCCTCAGGCGGGGCGAATAGCTTCGGCGGGAGTGCTGTTCCACGGCGCGACCTTAAGCAGCAGAAGCATTCCTGGCACGGCCAGTCCGGCACATAGCCAGAAAAAATTGAACCACCCCAGGGTTTCAACCAGCCAGCCAGCCGACGCATTGATGAAGGTGCGAGGGACGGCGGCCAGGCTGGTGAAAAGTGCCATCTGGGTGGCAGTATAGGCCGGGTGGGTAGAGCGTGCGATGAAGGCGACGAAGGCGGCGGTACCGAGGCCGACGCCCAGTGCTTCGAGGCCGATGACGAAGGCCAGTGCAACGCGCTCGCTTGCACCGATACTGTCGTAATGCCCTTGGGCAGCCAGCCAGGCGAAACCGAAAATCGATACCAGTTGTACGATGCCGAATAGCCAAAGTGCCCGGTTGATCCCCAGTCTGACCATCCATAGTCCGCCGAGCAGGGCGCCGATCACCGCCGGCCACAATCCGGCATGCTTGGCGATCAGGCCGATGTCGGTCTTGGTAAACCCCATGTCGAGGTAGAAGGGGGTGGCCAAAGCGGTGCACAAGCTGTCACCCAGTTTGTAGAGAAAGATGAAGCTGAGCACCATCGCGGCACCGTGCCAGCCCTGGCGGCCGATGAATTCGTGGAATGGCTCGGTGACGGCCTGGCGCAAGGTTTTTGGCGCCCCCTTGATTTGCGGCTCGCTGACCAGCCAGGCCATGACCATTCCGGGGATCATGAAGGTGCTGGTGATCCAGAAAACCTCGTTCCAGGGGAGACGGTCGGCCAGGATCAGCGACAGAGAGCCGGGAACGAGACCGGCGATGCGGTAGGCATTGACGTGTACGGCATTGCCCAGGCCCAATTCATGGTCTTCCAGAATTTCCCGGCGAAATGCGTCGACCGCAATGTCCTGCGTACCCGACAGGAAGGCGAGTAGGGCGGCAAGCCACAGGATGGGCCAGATGCTTTCCTTGGGATGCAGGTCGCCGAGGAAGCCGATGGCGAATAACAGCCCAATTTGCGTGACCAGCATCCAGCCTCGGCGACGGCCGAAGCCCGGGACGCTGAAGCGGTCCAGCAACGGCGACCAGAGGAATTTCCATGTATAAGGGAATTGGATCAACGCGAAGAAGCCGATTGTCTTCAGGTCGACGCCTTCACTGCGCAGCCAGGCTGGCAGGAGGTTAAGTAGTAGATAGAGCGGCAGACCTGACGAGAAACCCGTGAAGATGCAGATCAGCATCTTCCGGGTGAGCAGGGCCGCTAACCAGGCTGGCATCAGCGTTTTTGAGTCAGTCGATAGACCGCCAAACTACCGAGGAAATTGACCTCGCGATTGTCCGTTGCCTGGACGATATTGCCAGCCTCATCTAGGACGTGGCGCTCCCGGATGATCAGTCCCATCTGATTGCACAGCGCCTCGAAATCGAGCAGGGTGAAAAATCGGACGTTGGGCGAGTCGTACCACTGGTAGGGCAAGTCCTCTGAAACTGGCATGCGTCCGTCGAGTACCGAGCGAAGGTTTTTCCAGTAGGCGAAATTCGGGAAGGAAACTACCGCTTCGCGGCCAACGCGCAGCATTTCGCGCAGGATGCCCTCGGTGTGGCGCACCGTCTGCAGCGTGCGTGACAGCACGACATGATCGAAGGCCTGGTCGGTAAATTCGTCGAGGCCTCGCTCCAGGTTGCACTGAATGACATTGATGCCATTTCGGATGGCGGAGAGGATGTTGGCGTCCTCGATTTCGACACCCCAACCTTTGACGCCGCGGGTCTCGATCAGGTGCTTGAGAAGAGTGCCATCGCCACAGCCAAGATCGAGCACGCGGTGCCCCGGTTCGATCCAGCCGGCGATTACTTCGAAATCCGGGCGGTCCAAGGTATGAGTCATAGCTTGATGTTCCGCAGGTAGGCATCGACCACGCCGTGATAATGGGGGTCAGCCATCAGGAAAGAGTCATGGCCGAAGTTGAGGTCGATTTCGGCATAGGAAACGTTGCGGCCATTGGCAAGAAGTGCAGCAACGATTTCTTTCGAGCGGGCAGGCGTGAAACGCCAGTCGGTCGAGAACGATACGATCAGGAAATTGGCCTGGGTGCGTGCCATGGTGGCCGTCAGCTTGCCTTCATCCTCGCGTGACGGGTCGAAATAATCGAGTGCCTTGGTCATCAGTAGATAGGTATTGGCGTCAAAATAACCGGCAAACTTGTCGCCCTGATAGCGCAGGTAGGATTCGACCTGAAATTCAACATCGAAATCGAACGAGAAAGAGCCGTTGCGCAGTTCCCGGCCAAACTTCTCGCCCATCTGATCATCGGAAAGATAGGTGATGTGGCCGAGCATGCGGGCTAGGCGCAGGCCGCGCAGCGGCCGGGTATTGTGTTCGTAGTAGTGGCCGCCGTGGAAATCGGGATCGGTTAGGATGGCCTGGCGGGCAACGTCGTTGAAGGCGATGTTCTGAGCCGACAGTTTGGGAGCCGCGGCGATCACGATGGCGTTGCGCACGCGTTCCGGGAAGGTGATGCTCCAGCGCAGGGCCTGCATGCCACCAAGGCTGCCGCCCATGACTGCGGCCCAGCTATCGATGCCAAGCAGATCGGCCAGCCTGGCCTGGGCATGCACCCAGTCGTTGACGGCAACGATGGGAAAATCAGCGCCCCAGGGTTTTCCGGTAGCCGGGTTGATTGATGACGGGCCGGTCGAGCCGTGGCAGCCGCCCAGGTTGTTCAGGCTGACAATGAAAAAGCGATCGGTATCGAGAGGGCGGCCTGGGCCGACAATGTTGTCCCACCAGCCGATGTTGTCCGGCTGGTCTACATAGTGACCAGCAAGGTGGTGGTGGCCGGAAAGCGCGTGGCAGACCAGGATGGCGTTCGACTTGGCTGCGTTGAGCGAACCGTAGGTTTCGTAGACCAGATCGTATGCCGGCAGTACGCTGCCGCTGCGCAAGGGCAGGGGCTGGTCGAAGTGGGCGTGCTGTGCGGTGACGATGCCGACGGATTGTCCTGACATGCTGTTCCTGAAACAAAAAACCCAGTTGGCCTGAAACGCGAACTCGTCGGGCGAACTGGGTGGTTCCCGTTTTAGCGGTATTTGTACGCGCCCGCAATCAGAGCTCAAATCGGCGCGGCTGGATGTTCCCAGCGCTTTCGGACAATACCGATGGGGGGGGGAAAAGTCAATTCATCGCAACGCTTATGCGATAAGTGGTAGGTCTGCCAAATTTTGTTAAACTCCAGAGAAATCAACTTTCTAGAATGCATATGGCGCACATCCAGGAACAACGGCGACACCAGCGTATTCGTTTCTCCAGTCCGCCAACGGTCAGAATCGGCTACGGCGGAGCGGTTAGCGAGGGAACGATCGAGAATCTCTCCCTCTCCGGGCTGATGCTTCGCACGGAGCTGCCTCTGGAAATCTCGCGCAACATTGGTTGCGAGTTCCGTGTTTTCGATTCACCGGTGATTGATGTGCCGGCCAACGTGGTCAGTCGTGTCGGAAATCTGTTTGGGGTACGTTTCCAGCCAGGCCCAATCAGTCAGATACTGATCGAAGACGCTATCAATGTGGCCTTGGCTTCCGGCAAGGCCTCCATTCTTGCCATGCGTGAACTGGGTGGGAAAAAAATTATGCGTATCTCCGGTGGTCTGTCCGGAGCGTTGCGCAGTGACTTCATGCATGCTTTGACCCGCGTAGGTGTCGATGAAATTGACGTTGAAGGAGTAACCTTCGTTGATCAAGCCGGGTTGGCCTTGTGCCTGGTTGCTGCCAGTCGGCATGGCGTGCCTATCGGCGCCCAGTCTTCCTGTTTTTCCGAGGCGTGGAAGTTGGCACTGGCTGTTCCTGGCGAGTACGTGGTGTAGGGGTTTTGATCCGTGAACATAAGATTTCGACTGCCATTCCCTTTTTGGGTAACGCTGGTAGGCTGGGGTTCCTGCGGTGTCGCTTTCGCGGCCGATGAGGATATCTATTTTAGCGAGTTGCCGGTGGTGGCCTCTGTCAGCCGTTTGCCACAGCGTCTTGCTGATGCACCGACTGCTGTGACCGTAGTCGATCGCGACATGATCAAGGCCTCGGGGGCGCGGGATCTGAATGATATCTTTCGTCTGGTCCCGGGTTTCCAGACCTATCCGAACAATACCGAACCGGCCAAGGTAACCTACCATGGCATGGGGGATGGCGACTATTCCTCGCGAGTGCAGGTATTGATTGACGGGCGTTCGATGTATTCGCCGCTATTCGACGGCGGCGTGAATTGGGCTACCTTGCCGGTGGCGCTGGAGGATATCGAACGCATCGAAGTGGTGCGTGGCACCAATGCGGTTTCCTACGGCAGCAATGCCTTCCTTGGCGTCATCAATATCATTACCGTCGATCCGGCCTTGGTGCGCGGGGTTTCGGTATCGACCAGCTATGGTAACCAGAACGTTCGCGACTATACCTTGCGGACCGGCGGCAAGATCGGCGAAGTCGGGGATTTCCGTTTTACCTTCAAGCAGCAGAATGATGACGGTCTGGCGAATAAATTCGACTGGATAGACTCGTATCACTCGCGGCTGTTTGATTTTCGGGCCGATTTTTCACTGTCCGAGCGCGATAGCCTGCAATTCAGCGCAGGACAGGTCGAGGGAATCACCCAGGCTGGCCGGCTGAACCTGAAGCCAAACCCGGTGCTGGTGTTTGGTCAATGGACGGACCCTATTCGCCCTGTGCGCCAGACGAATACCTATGCCCAATTGCTGTGGCGCAGAGTACTGTCGCCGGCTTCCGATCTCCAAGTGCGCTATTCCTACATGGTTGATCGGTCGGAAGATACCTTCAGCGTTAATGTCCCCTCTCTTCCTTTTCCAGGATGGGAAGAAGGAAGGAAAGTCGATATTAACCAGACCGGGGACGAAGGCACTCGTCATGAACTGGAGTTGCAGCACAGCCTGAAACTGGCCGATGTGACGCGCCTTGTCTGGGGAGCAAGTTGGCGTAACGACGCTGTGCGATCGGCGTGGACTTTCCCTGGTCAAGGAACCTTGCACCGGGACATAGCGCGGGTATTCGGCAATCTGGAATGGAAACCGGTTGATTGGTTTACCGGAAATCTAGGCTTGGCAGGAGAACACGACTCGATGGTTGGTTCGCACGCATCGCCGCGAATCAGTAGCAATTTTCATCTGAATCGGGAAAACACGATTCGCCTGGGGTTCTCGCGGGCAAACCGTACGCCCAGTACCTCCAGCCTGATGGGCGACCAGAAGTATCCGCTGCCGCCGGCTTTATCCGTGCAGTTGTATACCGGCGACCCGAACCTGCCGTCCGAGCGCCTGGATACCTGGGAAGTCGGTTATCTGGGCGATTGGCGTGAACTTCGGGCCAGTCTCGATGTGCGCCTGTTCAGTGAAAGTATCTCCAACCGTTTGTTCAGTGTCGAGTTACCCGCTGGTGATCGGACCACCATTCCGATTCAGGATGTCCATATCAGGGGCCTGGAATACCAGTTCAAATGGCAGCCTTTCGAGGCAACCCGTATCGTCCTGAGCCAGACTTTCAGCAAGATCGACAGCGAGTATCTGCCGGGAGTGCTGTCTATCGTTGGTACTTCGAGTGAAAAAATTGCGAATTTCACCAATTACTCGATGCCGCGTCAGTCGACATCCGTGCTGTTGATGCAGAAGCTGCCCTATGGCCTCGAGTTTTCATCTGCTGCCTACTGGCAGCAGATGATGAAGTGGTCGGCAATCACCTATTCGGAGAAATACTTTCGCGCCGATGCGCGTCTGGCCTACCCTTTCCGGACTGGCGGTTTAGGGGGAGAGATTGCCTTGATGGTGCAGTCGCTGAACGGTGCGCACAACGAATACAAGGCCCATCACAGCCCAGCCAACCGGGTGGTCGATCGGCGGCAGTGGGTTACCGTGCGCCTGGATTTCTGATTGCCCGGCAAGCTCAGCGTGAGCGCATGACGGCGCCTTCTAGCCAGACATCGAAAGGCTCGCTCGGGGCAACGGCTTTGCCCTGGGCATAATCGATGCCGAGGTTGCGTAGTTGTTCGATGGCTTCCTGATCATCCACGCCTTCGGCAATCGACTGAATCTGCTGATCAGCAGTGATTTCCTGAACGGCCCTCAAGAGCGCGGTCGAGGCGCGACTGCCGCCCATTTCCCGGGTCAGGCTGCGGCTGAGTTTGACATAGCTCGGGCAGACGCTGCGCAGGTGGCTGAAGGACGATAGTCCGCCGCCAAAGTCATCGAGCCCGATCTGGCAGCCGAGTTGGCGGACTCGCCGGGAAAAGTCCATGGCCTGACTGGCCAGGTGGGTGAGGGCGTCTTCGGAGAAGATGAAACAGAGCCCTTTCCCGGTGAGATTGTGGCTGGCCAGACTGCGCGCCAGGTAGTCGATGGTTTCTGCGCTGGCCAGGGAGGCGCGAGACAGTGGCACGAGGCAGTGCAGGGTTTTCTGGCGACGTTTGGCCTGGGACTGTGCAGCGATGGCGGTATCGATCAGGCGCTGATCGATCGATTGAGCGAGATCGTAGCGTTCGGCCGCATCGGTCAGTGCCGCCAGGGCGACGGGCGGTTGGCCGGGTTCGTTGAGGCGGGCGGTCAGTTCGACGAGGTGTCTGGGCGTTGCCTGTTGCAGGGCGCGCAACGGCAGGGCTTCGATCAGTAGTTTTTCTTCAGCTAAGGCGCCAGCAATCCGGCTGGCCCAGTTGCTGGATTCCTGGCGTCGGTCGGTGTGGTGAATCGCTTCCTGCTCGCAGACGCGATTGCGGCCGGATTCCTTGGCACGGTGGCAGGCGGCGTCGGCAGCGGCGACGATCTCGTTGATGTTGCGCACCTTGCGGGTGACGGCAGCAACGCCGATGCTGGCGCCGATGGCGAAGACCTTGTCTTGCCAAATGAAGCGATAAGCAGCCGCCAGGCCGCAGATGTCCTCGGCAACCTGGAGTGCGCGGGGAGCGCTGCAACAGGGCAGCATGATGCTGAACTCGTCGCCACCCAGGCGGGCGAGCGTGTCATCCTCGCGCAGGCGGCCCTGGAAGAGCAGTGCCATCTGGCGTAGTAGTTCGTCGCCGGCGAGATAGCCGCAGGTGTCATTGACCTGCTTGAAGCGGTCGAGATCGAGGAACAGCACGGCGAATTCATCACCTCCTGCCTGGACGCCAGCCAAAGCCTTTTCGAGCAGATGTTCGAATTCCCGGCGGTTGAGCAGGCCGGTCAGGGCATCGTGGCGGGCCTGGAAGGCGAGTTGGGCAGTGGCTTCCTCGATCCTGCTCTGCATCGAGTGATGGACTTCCTCGAGGTGGGTGGCCATTTCGTTAAAGCCGTTTTCCAGGACGCCGAACTCACCGCTGGATACCGCGGGCACGCGGGTGTGGAGATTTCCGGACGACATGCCGTGCACGGCATGGACCAGGCGCATCAGCGGGCGGGCCAGATTGTCGGCCATGGCGATGGCAAGTGCGGCAAGCAGGATCATGCCGACGAGGACGATCATCATGCCGCGTTGCAGTAGTTGCCGCTGTTTGTTTACAAGCTCTGCCTTGTCGAATTCGACAAAAACGTGACCGATGATCTCGGGCGTGGCGGCCTGGGGGGTGTCACCTTCAAAAAGCTGATCGGTTTCGCTGGTCGAACGCTTGACCGGTGCGGCAAATGCGATCCATTGCTCAGTTTCGGCAATTTGCCCCGGGTTGCTTATGGTTTTGCGCAATTGATCAGCGGCCAGCGAAACGCGACCGCTGACCGCAATCGTGCGGCCTTTCTGGTTGACGATGATGGCGGCCTTGACCCCCGATTCCTGAACGGTGGCCTGGGCCAGGCCGTGCAGGCTTTCAATCTGGCCGGCGATGATGCCGTATTCGCTGATCGGAGCCAGGTAGCGGACCGTGGCCAGGCCCTTGGCGCGCAACTCGCCCTCCAGGGTCTTGATGCCGCTGTAGGTGAAATAGGCGACCAGCGCGATGGCGATCAGCGCGCTCGGCAACAAGGTCAGGAACAGCAGGCGATGGCGCAGGGTGAGTCGATTCATCGGAACTCCCTGTCGGCTAGCATGGCGCGCCGGATGGCGGACTCGTCGGGAATATTCAGCCCGAGCGCCTGGGCGACGGTCGGATTGATGGCGATGGCGAACTGGGTTGGCCCGACCGGCGGTGGCAGATTGGTGCCGTTGCTGACGATCATGTCGGCCGTCTGGCGGGCGATTTGCGCGGGAGTGGTGTGCAGTGCGGCGAGTGCTCCGGCGTTGACGAAGGCGGGCGAATAGCCAATCACCGGCTTCTGATGCCGGAAAGCGGTGATCAGGATGGCCTTGATGTTGGTCCGTTGGTAAATCGTGCTGTCCGGAATGGCGAGCAGGAAAGCGCTGCGGCCGAGGACTGCGTTCAAGGCGGGCAGCAGGGTTTCGCTGCGCTCGCTTTCTTCGCTTTCGAGCGTCAGGTTGCTATTGGCAAAGGCATGCCGATACTGGCTGTACAGGTGCTTGGTTTCGCTGCTGAGCAGCATGCCGGCCTGCTTCTGGCCAGGAAGCAACTGGCGCAGGAAGAGCGCCTGGCGGGCGGGCGGCTGGTCGAGGAAAATGGCGGTGATTTTGGGGCTGCCGCGACGCGCTTGGGTGACGATTCGCTCGTAGTTCAATTTCGGCAGCAGGGTGGCAACGATCGGGGTGGGATCGCCCTTGGACCAGGCTTTTTTCAGGGCTTCGACGCCGACGGTGACGATCAGGTCGGGCGTGGGCCCGGCAATTGCCGGGTTGTCCGGCAGGAGGGTGGCCGAGATGTTCCAGTTCGTGCCGCTCAGCGACTCTTCGAGGCTTTTCGAGAACTCGCCGTACACGCCGCCCTTGTCGCTCAGGATGAGCATGATGCTGCCCGCCTGCACAGGCAATGCAAGAGTCATCAAAAAAAAGAGGGTGATTCGGGCTAGCCTGAGCATTGCCGGATATTGCCTTAGCGACTATGCCAAAGCAATGCGATTTTTTCACATTCTCTAGCGGCTTTTTATGATTTCGCTTATTTGATTGGAAATGTCGATGACAGGGGTGGCGAAAGGGAACTTTTTGATTAAATTGCCATCCGTTCCGAGCAAAAACATGCCGGCGGAATGGTCGACGGCGTAATGTTGCGGATCCTTGCCCGGTTGCCGGACCTTGGCGTAGCGGATCTTGAAGTTGTCGGCGGTGCGCCGGAGCAGCGCGGCAGAGGCGGTCAGGCCGAGGATGCGGGGGTCGAAGAATTCGGTGTAGGTCTTGAGGACCTTGCCAGTATCGCGTTCGGGGTCGACCGAGATGAAGATGGGCTGGACGGCGCCGGCCTTATCCCCAAGCTGTTTGAGGATTTCGGCCATTTCGACCAGCGTGGTCGGGCAGATGTCCGGGCAGTAGGTATAGCCGAAGGCGATCAGCTGGTAGCGGCCGCGGAAATCCTCGCTGCTCACGGCGCGGCCGTTCGGGTCCTGCAGCAGGTAGCGGGGGACGATGCCGGTTTCCTCGCCCCTGAGCAGTTCGAGGCTGCGCGTTGCCTGGGCTGCGGCCGGGCCGAGGCAGAGTAGCAGGGCAAGCAGCGCGGCGAGACGGATCATTTGGCGGCGGGGAAGGCGGCCTGCAGGCGCTTTTCGGCCGCGGCAACGTTGCTGGCCAGGCTTGCCGCGTCGGGGCAGGCGCCGCCCTTGCCCTGCTCCAGATAGGCGGCGTTGGTGGCGTTCTCGAAGGCTTCGCCGATTTCTCGGGTCTTCGGCGCCGTGGTGACAACGCTGTTGCGGGTTCGGCTGACCAGCGCCGGCTGCTGGCAGGCGAGGGCGATGCCGTTGAGGCGGCCGATGGCCTGGACGGCGGCGGTGCCTTCGTCGGCGGCGAGGCCGGAATGGCTCAGGCCGGCGAGCGCCAGGGCAAGAAGGGGGGCGGCAAGTTTCATGGTCTTTTCCTCCGGGGGTGGCTGCCGATTATAGGCAGCCGTTGGCCAGTAACATTCTTACAAATCAAAAATGTGGCGAAACGACCCGCGTCATTTTGGCCGGCGGCCGCGGGCGATGTCGAGTTGGGCGCAGAGCGTTTCGGCGCCGTCGAGAATGCGCGGCGTATGGCGCTGCATGATGTCCGGGTTGATATGGAAGAGATTGCCGCGCTGGACGGCGGTCAGCCGTGTCCAGCGGTCCCAGTCGTGCAGCCAGTCCGGCCGGGCATCGCTCATGCCGGTGGCGACGATGGCTTCGGGATTGGCTTCGAGCACGGCCTCGACGCTGACCGTCGGCGCCATTTGTGTGAGGTGGCCGAAGACATTGTCGCCGCCGCACAGGCGGATGGCGTCGCTGATGATTTGCGAGCCGCCGACGGTCATCAGCGGCGCTTTCCAGATCTGGTAAAAGACGCGCACTTTCGGCTTGCCGGCGTTGTTCTTGCGCAGCAATTCGAGGCGCTGGCGGAAACTGGCGGCGGCGGCGTTGGCCGCCGCTTCGGTGCCGGCGAGCTGGCCCATCCGTTCGAGCTGGCCGGCGACGTCGTCCATGGTGTTGGGCTGCGAGACATAGACGGTCAGGCCGAGGGCCCTCAGCTTGTCGACCTGGGGCATGTTGTTGCCGCTTTCCCAGGCCAGGACGAGGTCGGGCTTGAGGGCGACGACGGCTTCGAGGTCGATGCGCGAATAACCGCCGATCCGCGGCAGCTTTTTGGCGGCCGGCGGGTAATCGCTGTAATCGACGGTGCCGACCAGCCGGTCACCGGCTCCGGCGGCGAACAGGTTTTCGGCGGCGTGCGGGGCGAGGGTGACGATGCGCCGGGCCGGCGCCTTGAGGCGGATTTCCTGGCCGGAGTCGTCCTTGACGACGAGATCGGCGCTGGCGGCGGTGGATAGGGCAAATGCTACGGTCAGCCCGAAAAAATGGCCAAATTTCATTTTTTGCTCCAGCCGGCCAGGGCCTCGGCCAGGCGCTGCCATTCGCCGGCCGCGCCGGGCAGCCCAAAGCGCAGCAGCGGCTGCTGGTCGAAACGCCGGGTCAGGATGCCCTGGCGGGCGAGCGTCTCATGCAGCTCGTTGGCGTGCGGGGAGGTCAGGGTGGCGAACAGGGCCGTCGATTTGACTTCGCCGAGCGGCGCCAGCAGCGCGTGCAGGCGTTCGCCATCCGCCTGCAGCCGGGCGCGGGTGGCCTCCTGCCAGGCGGTGTCCTGCAGGGCGAGGCGAGCCACGGCGCGGGCCGGGCCGCTGACGGTCCAGGGTCCCATCGCTTCGCTCATCCGGGCGAGCAGGTCGGGGGCGGCCAGGATAAAGCCGACGCGCGCCCCGGCCAGGCCGAAGAACTTGCCCAGCGAGCGCAGCACGATCAGGTTGGGCGCCTCGGCCGTGCCGGCCAGCGCGGCGACGCTGTCGGCCGGGCTGGCGTCGACAAAGGCCTCGTCGACGATCAGCCAGCCGCCGCGCTTTTTCAGTTGCTGGGCAGCGTCGATCACTGCTGCCTGCGGGTGGCGGTCGGCGGTCGGATTGTTCGGGTTGCAGAGCAGCACGTAGGGCGTCGCGGCGGACAGGGCGCGCGGCAGCAGGGCGTTTTGCAGGAAACGCAGCTTGTGGCCGGCCTGTTGCCAGGCTTGCGGATGCTCGCTGTACAGCGGCGAAATGCAGGCGACCACGGCGCGCGGCAGCAGCGTCGGCAAGCGTTGGATGGCGGCCTGCGAACCGGCCACCGGCAGCAGATTGGGGTTGCCGAAATAGGCTGCGGCGGCCGCTTCGAGGCCGTCGCCGGCTTCGGGCAGGCGTTGCCAGACGCCGTCCGGCAAGGCCGGCACCGGCCACGGCTCGGGGTTGATGCCGGTCGACAGGTCGAGCCAGTCGGCCAGTGGAATGTTGTAGTGCGCCGCCGCCAGGCGCAGTTGGCCGCCGTGTTCAAGCATGCAGGAATCCGATCGTAAAAAAGGCGGCCAGCCATAGGCACAAGCTCTGCCGAATCAGCGTGATGGCGCGTTCGATATCGTCGGCCACCGGGGCCGGACCGGCGCCGAGCGCCGGCCGGATTTCCGGCTGGCCATGGTAGATCGCCACGCCGCCAAGCTGCAGGCCGAGGCTGCCGGCGCCGGCCGCCATGACCGGCCCGGCGTTCGGGCTGTCCCAGGATGGCGCCTGGGTCCGCCAGCAGGCGAGCGCCTGGCGTGTCCGGCCGAGCAGCGCGTAGCTCAGCGCGGTCAGGCGGGCCGGCAGCCAGTTCAGCGCATCGTCGAGACGGGCGGCCGGGCGGCCGAACAGGTTGAAACGTTCGTTACGGTAGCCCCACATCGCGTCCAGCGTGTTGGCCAGCCGGAAGAGCAGGGCGCCCGGGCCGCCAAGCAGGGCGAACCAGAACAGCGCGCCGAAAATCGCGTCGTTGCCGTTTTCCAGCACCGATTCGACGCCGGCCGTGGCGACACCGGTCGCGTCCAGCGCCGCGGTGTCGCGGGAGACAATCCAGCCGACGCGCTGCCGGGCTTCGTCCAGGCGGCCTTCGCGCAGCGGCCCGGCGATCGCCGCGGCATGTTCGGTCAGGCTGCGGGCGCCGAGCGAAAAATAGAGCAGCACGACATCCACCGCAAACGGTGCCTGCGGCCGCAGCCAGACGGCCAGCGCCACCCACGGGCCGACCGCGAGCAGCCAGGCGAGCAGGCCGCCAGGCAGATGTCGGCGGTTGAGCCGGCCTTCGATCAGCGCCGCCAACCGGCCGAAGCCGACCAGCGGGTGAAAGCGGCGCGCTTCGCCGAGCAGTTGGTCGACCAGCACGGCGGCCAGGGCCGCCAGCGGCATGGCGAGCGCGCCGTCGAGGCTCATGCGGGGAAAATGCCCCGCTGCTGGATGTCGTCCTGGAGGGCGGCGAGCGCTGCCGTCAGCGACTCGTTGCGCTCGGCATCGGCCTGCCCCCACTGGTCGTAGTAAAGCAGGTCGGCAATCGGCAGGCGCGGCAGCCAACCGGCCTTTTCCAGCTCCGGCTTGTCGTGGAAATGGCTGACGTAACCGATGCACAGATAGGCCACCGGCACGATGTCGCGCGGGATGCCCAGCGCGTCCTGCAGCTCGGGCTGATTGAAGATGCTCACCCAGCCGACGCCCAGCCCCTCGGCGCGCGCCGCCAGCCAGAGATTCTGCACGGCGCACACGCTGCTGTACAAATCCATGGTCCGGATGTGCGTGCGGCCGATGACGACCGGGCCGCTGCGCGAACGGTCGCAGGTGATGCACAGGCCGACCGGCGATTCGACGATGCCTTCGAGCTTCAGCTGGCTGTAGGTTTCGCGCTTGCCCTCCGGGAACATCAGTGCCGCTTCGGCGTGCGCCTTGGCGAAGACGTCGCGGACGCGCTGCTTGACCTCGGGCGAGCGGACGATCAGGAAGTTCCACGGCTGCATGAAGCCGACCGACGGCGCATGGTGGGCCGCCAGCAGCACCCGGCCGAGAATGTCGTCGGGGATAGCGTCGGGCAGGAACTGGCCGCGCACGTCGCGGCGGTTGAAGATGGTGCGATAGACGGCGGCCCGTTCGGCCTCCGAAAATGAAGGTGCAACTTGGTTTTCCATGGATTCCCCTTGTGGAAAAACGGCGGCTACCTGACCAAGCAACCGGCTAACGATCTCCCGGCCGGTCTTCTGACTCGGATTCGACCGGCCGATGCGCCTTCCCGGCTTGCGCCAGTGGCAATTGCACCGTCCGTCCTCCTCACAGCGTTGGGCACGTGGCGGAATCACACCGCCTTCCCGATTCTCCGGCCAGCGAAGCTGGCCGGCACCTGGAGATTGACGCTTCCGAATCGCTTCGGAAGGGGCCGATGGTGCCATAATTGCCGCCATTTTTCACGGTTTTTGCCCATGTCCTGCTCCGCCCTGATGGTCCAGGGGACCACCTCCGATGCCGGCAAGACAACGCTGGTTGCTGCGCTGTGCCGCATTCTGAAGCGTCGCGGCGTGGCCGTCGCGCCGTTCAAGCCGCAGAACATGGCGCTCAACTCGGCGGTTACCGTCGATGGTGGCGAGATCGGCCGGGCGCAGGCGCTGCAGGCGCTGGCTTGCGGCCTGCCGCCGCATACCGATTTCAACCCGGTGCTGTTGAAGCCGACGACCGACAAGAAGGCCCAGGTCATCATCCACGGCCAGGTGGCGACCGATCTCGACGCCAAGGCCTACCACGCCTACAAGCCGCGGGCGATGGGGGCGGTGCTCGAATCGTGGGCGCGGCTGACCGCCGCCTACGATTGCGTCGTCGTCGAGGGCGCCGGGTCGCCGGCCGAGATCAACCTGCGCGACCGCGATATCGCCAACATGGGCTTTGCCGAAGCGGTCGATTGCCCGGTCATCCTGATCGCCGACATCGACCGTGGCGGCGTGTTCGCCCATCTGGTCGGCACGCTGGAGTTGCTGTCGGCGTCCGAGCAGAA